>JBFMDD010000122.1:0-6313 GCA_040754115.1 bacterium | reverse complement strand
AGGGAAGAAGCAAATAAAAGATTTGAACAAATCCAGGAAGAAATAAGGCTATCAAGGGAAGAAACAAATAAAAGGTTTGAAGAAGTAGATAAAAGGTTTGAAGCAGTAGATAAAAGGTTTGAAGCAATGATTGCTGAGATGAAACAGATGAGGGAAGAAACAAACAGACGGTTTGAGGCAATGGATAGACGGTTTGAGGCATCAGAGAGAAGGTTTGAGGCATCAGAGAGAAGGTTTGAGGCGTTTATGAAGGAGATGCATGCGTTTAGAAAAGAGACCCATCAAGCAATACAGGATGTAAGCATAAAAATAGATACTGTAGGAGCAAGGTGGGGAATATTTACTGAGAAAACCTTAAGAAATACATTAAAAGAGCTTCTCATTAAAAATCTTAAGATAAGTGAGGTAAGAGAATTAAAGATAGAGGATGAAAAGGGGTATGTATTTGGCTATCCTCATGAGGTTCAGATTGACCTTTTGATAAAGGATGGAGAGGATTATCTTGTTGAGATAAGTTCATCAGCAGGTTCTTCGGATGTAACCATACTTTCCCGTAAAGCAAAACTATATGAGACTAAAACAAGCAAGAAGCCAAAACCCGTATTTGTCTGTGTAAATATGCGGGATGAAGGCAAAGATGCCTGTAAGGAATTGGGCATCCAGCTGATAACTTATGAGGAAATAAAGGAGTGATAAAAACTGGAAGTTGCAAGAAGAATAGACACTCTTTGGAGGAGAAGGGACACTTTTGATAACTTCCTGTTACATATAGGCTTAGAGAAGAATTATTCCCCTATCATCTTTGTTGGTGCTTTATTCATTCGTAACTATTTTAAATTTAAAAAGTTGCAAAGGGTGTCCCCCTTCATTCCTAAAAATTTACTCTTCAAAACTGGGTAGAACGCTGTCTTTAATTGACAAAATGTCCATTTTGTGTTATAATCCAATGGTAATCAATCAGGTGGAGATGTAAAAAGAAGGTTCTCGGATAAAAAGGTTCAAGGATCAAGGTTCAAGGATTAAGGTGAATGTAAAAGAGAAAGATAAGGAGTTATGAGGATTTAGAGGTATACCAAAAGTTGTGGGAATTGCATTTGGAGATATGTGAGCTCAGTTATACATTCCCAAAACACGAACTTTACAATGGGCAAGAGGTGAAGAGTATGGAAAGACCCTGTTCCTTGCACCTCCCATCCTCCTAACCTCTCATCCTCCCATCTTCCTAACCTCTTCTCCCTTCACGCACGAAAGAAGATGAGAAGATAAGAAGATGAAAAAATTGAGTTCATTCTGTTTGGAAAGGCTAATAAAATCAACGCTCAATTTTATCCGAGAGCGTTCAAAAAATAAAAGGAGGTAAAAAATGAAGTGTCCAGATTGTAATTCACAATTACAGGAGAAGGAGTATGAAGGATTTTTGATTGATGTCTGTAACGAGTGTGGAGGAAGTTGGTTAGATTATGGAGAATTGAGCCCAATAATTGACATAAGACAGAAAAGATTTAGTGAAGAGGAAAGAATTACTACATTTCAAGAACTGGGAGTAGATGTATCAAAAGGGAAACTCCATAACTGTCCTAAGTGTGGTAAACAGATGCAGAAGTTTAACTATGCTATTAACACAGGTATTATTTTGGATAGATGTCCGGACAAGGATGGTTTATGGTTTGATAAAGGGGAGTTAGAAAAAATTCAGATAGTGATGGAAGAACATGATAATTCAATAGGAAGGATGGGTGTAGTAGCTAACAAAGATGTTTTGTTAGGGGTAAAAGAATGCCCGCGATGTCATAAAGAACTGAGGGAAATAAATTATGAAGGGGTAAAAGTGGATATATGTTATACTTGTGGTGGTAAATGGTGTGATAATGATGAGTTATATCAAATAATTAAACTTAGAGAGAAAAAGTTTGCTGATTTAGATTTTGAAGAGGTAACAGCGAAAAGGGAAGATGCTAAATTTTCTATTGCAAGTGAATTAGTCGATTGTCTACCTTGTCCAATCTGTAATCATTTAATGGAGCGAATAAATTATAGCTATACCTCCGGAGTGATAATTGACCGCTGTAGAAAAAATCACGGTATCTGGCTCGATAAAGATGAATTAGAAAAGTTACAGGTATTTGTTGAAAGAGGTGAGGGCAAAGAAGACGAGTACTTGAAGGAATATATCAGTAAATTTATAAAAATAAAACAAGAATATGAAATGAGAGAGGAAAAATATATAGCGTCAATAAAAGTAAGTAGAATCCCAATTTTTAATAAATTTATGCAATGCATGGCAAGAATAGGAATTTTTGATTAATGGAACAAGGGTATAAAATTAACTTGTTTCTTTTTTACAAAGTCATCGTTTCAGATGGCTAAATGTTACATTTAGAAATGAGGTTCTATAAATGAAGTGTCCAAATTGTAAGGATGTTGAGCTAACACCTACCATGACCAAGCAAGGGGTAGAAATTGATGTTTGCAACAAATGTAAAGGAGTCTGGCTTGACAGAGGAGAGATATTTTTCTTTACTAAAAAAGTAAATGTAGTAGCTCGGGCGATTGACCAGGCTATAAAAGAAGGCAAACCTACACAAAAACTTAGCCCAAAAACTCAAAAACCAATGCACGAAATTGTCCTATTCGATGGTAAACTTCATGTTGATTATTGTCCTTATACTGACGGGTTATGGTTTGATGGTGGTGAATTTGAACAATTAGATAAGGCTCAAATAAAGGTTTTGAAAATAATACTTGATGAGCAGACCAAAATATCTGCTAAACCAGAAGAGGTATTTAAATTTGATGAAGAAGTTGATTATGAGGTAGATCAAAAGAAAAAGGCAAAGATGGAAGCTTTAGCAGGATGGTTAACTCCATTACCTAATCTATTTATTCGCTCCTGTAGTGTACTTTTAGGGTTATATGCCTTGTTGACACTTGTGTTAATCACCTGTGTAAATTTTGGTGTGATGACGCCTGATATTGCACTATTAATAGGTATTGCTATTGTTTCTTTACAATTTATCTTTGGTCCATGGTTAATGGATTTATCATTGCGATGGTTTTATAAAATATCCTGGAATCCTATACTTCCAATGCATTTAAGTAGTTTTATCCGAGATATCTGCCGAAAACAGCGGATGAAATTCCCACGAATTGGAGTTTTGCTTGATGGAGCTCCACAGGCGTTTACTTACGGTCATCATCCAAATAACGCCAGAATTGTAATCTCGCAAGGATTAATTGACCTTTTGGAACCAGAAGAAATTCAAGCGGTAGTGGCTCATGAGATTGGACATGCAAAACATTGAGACATGTTAGTAATGACTATTGCCTATATAGTCCCACTTGTTTTATATTATATATATCGTACACTTATAGAGATACGCACAGATAGAGGGGATAGGTCTGCCGGACTACGATATGCTCTGGCTATTGTATCGTATATTATTTATATAATAAGTCAATACATAGTACTATGGCTATCTCGTACTCGTGAATATTATGCGGATAGATTTTCGGGGGAGACAACTAAAAATCCAAACGCATTAGCATCTGGGTTGGTAAAAATCGCTTATGGATTAGCAGGGCAAGATAAAAAAGGAGAGAAAGAAAGTGGCAGAAAACCTACCTTAGAGGCAGTAGGAGCATTGGGCATATTTGACTCCAAAGTTGCTCGCTCATTGGCTATGGTAAGCTATTCATCTTCTGTGGCTAAAATGGGTGGCGAGATAGATAAGGAAAATTTACAAGGTGCGATGAAATGGGATTTATGGAATCCATGGGCGAAATATTATGAATTGCACTCGACTCATCCATTAGTTGCAAATCGTCTAAATTACCTCAGCGAACAAAGTGCTTCCTTAGGACAAAAACCTTTTGTCGTTTTTAGTCGCAGAAAACCTGAGTCATACTGGGATGAATTCTTTGTTGACCTGTTAGTTATGATGCTCCCAGGTTTGGCAGTATTATGTGGAATGGTTATAATTGCACCAGGCTTAACATTTCAAATTTATGATTTTAACTTTGCTATGGCGTTTGGTTGGATGATTCTTTTATTTGGTATTGCCCAGTTAATTAAGATATTTTTTTCTTATAAAAATACAAGTTATTTCCCACTTATGAATATTGCCAGCCTCCTGAAAAAGGTTAAGGTTTCTGCTGTAAGACCCGTACCCTGTACACTTAAAGGTAAGATAATAGGTAGGGGAGTAGCTGGTCTTATATGGAGTGAGGATTTTGTTATGCAGGACGATAGTGGCATAATATTCCTTGATTATCGTCAGCCATTAGGTATCTGGGAATTTATATTCGGGTTACTTCGTGGGGCTAAACTTCAAGACAAGGAAGTAACACTCACTGGCTGGTATCGTAGAAGTCCTATCCCTTATGTTGAATTAAAAAATTTTACTATCGGCACAACTACAAGAACCTGCTATGTTTATCACATAAAACTTATCTTTACTGGATTTGTAATACTGGTTGGAATAGGAGTTCTACTTATGTCTATAATTTAAACTTTCGTGATGAGGAGAAGAGACACTCTTGATAATTTCCTGAATAATATGAAACGGTCATATCCACGGGGAAAAGGAACGGTTCTATTTTTAGAAGGAAATACGATGATGACTGAACCTGAGATAACAGCATTAAAAAGCTATTTTTCAGCCCATAAAGATGTTGCCTTTGCGTTTTTATTTGGCTCGGAGGCAAGGGGAAGAGCAACTAAATTGTCGGATATTGATATTGCTGTCTATTTTTACCCTGAAAAAAGACATCCGATAGAATATGAAGAAGAGGTTTTCTATCCAGGTGAAGATGAAATATGGGGTGATTTAGAAGAAATTTTTAATAAGAATGTTGAACTTTTAGTCTTAAATAGAGTCTCAGCTAGTGTTGCAGCAAGCGCTATAAGAGGTATCCCTCTGGCAATAAATGACTTGGGGTTTTATCTTGATTTTATGGAGGTTGTGACAGGAGAGGCTGAGGATTTCAGAGAGATGCTTTTTAAAGATTTCCTTGAAAGGATGGAATTTGAAAGAAGAGTTTAAACACAGATTATTAAAACATATTAATTCCCTGAATGTAGAACTGATTTGCCGATGGTGTAGTTTATACTTCTTAAAATAAACCCAGTTTTATAATAGGTACAAATAATGAACATTAATCCTGAGAAGATATTACTTATTCAATTAAGAAGAATAGGCGATGTGTTAATGACTACGCCTGCGGTTAAAGCGATTAAAAAGCGATTTTGTGAGGCAAAAATTACATTTTTAACTGAACCACCAGCGGATGAAATCTTTCGTAACAATCCTTATGTAGATGAGATATTACTTCATAACCGCAACTGGAGATTGAAGGACTATCTAAAATTTATCCTTGAAATACGCAGAAGGCAATTTGATTTAGTTATAGATTTTTTTGGTAATCCGCGCAGTGCCCAGATAAGTTTTTTAAGTGGGGCAAAACATCGACTTGGATTTAACTTTCGCGCTCGAGCATGGCTTTATACCTCAAAAGTAAACCTACCGTTAGATAAAAATCTTTACTCTCCCTACCATAAGTTACACTTGCTAAAGCCGTTAGGAATAGAAGATAAGGATTGTCAGATTGAATTCTTCTGCTCATCAGCCGACTATAAATATGCAGAAGAGACTCTTAAAAAGTTAGGGATTACTGCAGATGACTTTGTTATCGCTCTTTGTCCTGTATCACCACGCCAATATAAGCGTCTACCTGCAAATAAATTTGCCTATATTGCGGATAAACTTATTGAGAAATACAACCCAAAGATTTTATTTATGTGGGGTCCTGATGAAAAGGCTTTTATTGATAATGTAAAGCGGCAAATGAGGTATGGAGATAAGACTTTGGATGATTATGAAGTGCCAACACTCAGTCAGGTAAGGGCTCTTTTTGAAAAGGTGAATCTGTATGTAGGAAATGATAATGGTCTGCGCCATATTGCAATAACAGCTCAACTGCCAACCGTTACAGCCTTTGGTCAACCAAATCCTTATAACTGGACTCCTCCAGAAAGTAAATTACACAGGTTTGTAGCCTATGACCCTGGGTGTAAGAAAAATTGCAATTTAGCTAAATGTACAAATTATCGCTGTATTAATGAAGTAAGCGAAATAGAATATCTTGATAAGATTGAAGAGTTGATTGAGGAACTCGGGCGTAAAATAATACAGAAATTCCCCAAGTTTTTCTAAGAGTATGGCAGATGAAGAGGAAGGTATAGAGAGGGCACTATTTCCCCTTTCCCCAAAAATCTTTTTTTGAGGTTAGTGTTTAATATTTTTGTTTAGGGAAC
>JBFMDD010000121.1:0-5159 GCA_040754115.1 bacterium | reverse complement strand
GATTTTGTGCCAGCGTGTAATAATGTTCCATTAGCATTAATTCACCAATCTTCTTTTCTTGATTTGCCGTCTGCGTAGTAAAGCATTTTAATTTTACAGTTTGTAAGTTCTGAAGTTCAAAAGTTTGGAAGTTCTGAAGTTCTGAATTGTTTAAAACTTCTATTATTACCGTATCGTCTGCCATACACAATTGATATTTTTTGACATTAGTATTCAGTAGCAATAGTCGATTGAAAGGCTTACTTCTGCCAAAATCAATTGTAATGATTTCTGTTATGGTATCATTACTACCTACGCTTTGCCAGACAGTTTTCTTATCCCTATCATATAGTGCCGCCGCATTCGTTCCTGACGATAAGGTTATCGTGCAATTATAATCTATCCTGCTTTGGCTTAATAGTATTACATTACTCATTCTTAAACCTCTGAAGTTACAAACCGCCCTACTTTATGTATTTGCTTCGCCAGACCAATTGCCTGTGGGTTACCTCTCCGTATTGCCTCTGTAACTAACCCTAAATCTATTCGTTCGGATATCTGAAAATTATAAGTGTAGTTTCCCAGTCCTCCACGATTAAGCGGGATAACTGCCTCCGGCCCCGCTTCACCAATAATGGCTCGTGTTGGTCGTTTAACTATCCCACCTTCTGCCATTAACACCGCCTCTAATCCTTTCAATGCCGCCGTTCCTGCCGCTACCTGTGCTAATGCTGGTGGTATTGCTGATAATGATGCCCCGAAAGTCGGTATCGCATTCATTATTGCTATTGCAATGACCTTTGTTTGTTCTGCCATCAGTTCAAGTATTTTCTCTTGAATGACTTGATGTAACATTGCTTTTAGCCCTTTCCCCATTGCCTGGAATACTGACTCGCCTGCCTGAATTGACGCTATCGCCGTCTGATTATAGAGATTGACTAATTGCTCTGCTTTTTGATTTTCTGCGTCTAATTCTTCTTTTTGTAATCGTGCTATCTCTTCGCTCTTTTCTTTTTCCAACTTTAATTCTTCATCGTGTAATTGTTTAATTAATTCTACTTTTTCCGTTTGTAATTTATACCACTCTACTGTCCCCTCTTTTACATTTTCTAAATCTTCTGCAATATACATCAGTTTTTGCCCTACTACATCTTTCGTTATCGCCAGTTCATAATCCCTTTTTGCTTGCATCAATTCCATTGCTTGCCTTTGTGCTTCTCTTTCTTGCTCTATTCTCAGTTCAATAGTTTCTGCTGGAGGAGACATCGGAGATATTTCTGTTGGAGTTATCTTTCCTGGTGCTGTTATTTTTGGCAATGAAGGAGCTTTTAATTTTTCTTTGGTCTCATATAATTTAGCAGATGCCTGACCTGTCTTTTCAAACATAGCAATTAGTCTATCTAAATCTTCAATAGTCTTGACGGTATATATACTTCCTGTTAGTCCCCAATCCCTTAGCTTTATTTGTGCTTGACTAACCGCCAAGTTTAATCCATAATAATATTTATCCGAATCCTTTTTCAACTCTCTTAATTGTTTTGCCCTTTCATCCCATATCTTTCCCGTAGATACTTCCTTATTTACTGTTTTTGCTTGTTCATCCCTTGCAGTTACCCACGCATTAGCTAAATTATATACTCCTGCGGTAAGAGTAGCCAATCCCGCAGCCATTGCCGCATACGGCATAGCAATCATTGCCGTTTGCATTGCTAATATAGCTACCTTAACCGCATGAAATCCTCTTGCTAATGATGGCAGAATAGCTCCTAATGCTGTAATAGCTCCAGCAGTCCCAACTAAACCTGTTATCGCCATACCCAAATTCCTAACTGCCTCACGATTATCCCTGATAAATTCTGACAATGAAATAACTTTTTCTTTTAATGAAGCAACTGCATCTGTCATATTGTCAGTCTGAGTAATACTCATTCCTAATTCTTCCCAAACATCACCTATCGCATTTTGTAATTGTTGAAATTGACCTGCCAATGTAGAGGCTTCGTCTTGTGCTTGTTGATAACCTTGCCTCATAGCTTCCATAACGATATTATGTTTTTCTGTATCGGTAGTTGCTGTGCGTAAAGCTGGTAAGTATCGTTGTAAAATAGTATATTCGCCCTGCAATGCCATTGCAACATACCGAGCTGATGACTGCGTGTCCATATCTAATGCCTTTGCTAATCCAATAACCCCTTCCGTTGCCAATTTCATCTGTTGAGGCATCACTCCATAATTTCGCAACAAAGCCATCAGCTGAAGAACTTCTTCATCACCTACAATAGTTCTTCGCTGAACAGCAGATGCAAAATCTCGATATTGAGGTATCAACCTTGCTACATTATCACCATGCACTTTTAATGCTGACGCAAGTGCCATTTCAGCCTTTTCTTGCTCTGATGCTGACTTAATTGCTTTTACCGCTGCGGCAGTTATTGCCCCCATTGCCGCACTCGTTACTAATGCCGCCGTTCTAAATGCCTTCTGATGCTTTTCAGTAAAATCCACTATTTGCTTGCTACTTACCTTAATACTTTGTCCCAATTCCAGAAAAGCCTTTTTAGCTTTAGATGAGTCGCCAGTTATCTTAATTTTAGTTTCAGCCTCTGCCATTTTATTTTCCTCTTTTAGAGATTTTTTTCATCTCATCTATTTCTTGTTGGATTAATTTGTTTCGATAATTGAGGTAGGACATAAAGGTGAGCCACGGCAATTGCATTAATTGATTATGAGATAATCCGTAGTATTTTATCATCTCACCCATTATCTCTACCATATCAATTTTAGCCTCCCGCCGTGTAGAGAGGCTTACTATTTTTTTTCTTCTGTCTCTCCACCTGAAAATAACAATTGAATTAATGCAGTCATCTGTTGCATATTCAATGTTTCCAATAATATTTCCCTAGTCATTTCAGGATGATTTTTCTTGAAGGCTTGCTGAATTATCTCTAACATTGCCTCTGTAGTTACATTAGAGTCATTCCCCTGAAATGCCTGCTGAAATTGTAACATTAACTTAGTAGAGATATTAGTTGAGATAGTATATTTCTTGTTGTTTAATTGAATTTCCTTATCCGGCGGGATAAGGCTGTCTAAATTTAGCAGTGCCATAATTACCCCTTTCTAATCGTAGTTTTGGTCAGTAGATACAACAGTTATTTTTAGTTCATCATTTGTTCCCGCAGAAGAAAATGCCGAAAATGGAATATCATTGTAGATAACTCCCATATCTCCTACCTCGGGGTCAGTGCCCTCAAAAACAATTTCAGGCAGCTCAAATTTAATATTCTCGAATGGTCCCGCAGGTACCTGATTAGTTCCCAGCAATTCTAATTTTGCTGGTGTGCCTGCAATGAACTTATTGTAGTATGTCGCATCTTCAAACCGTAGATTGAATGTCCCTGATATTTTTCGCTGATTGTCCCTTATCAGTCGAGGTAATGCTACCTGTGAGCCATCTTTTATCTCTGCGGTATTGTCTCTTAATTGGTTGTCAATAGTCAGTGCCAACTTTGTTATACCTATTGCTACATCGTCAATTTTTAATTGCATATTCCAGTTCATAAACAATTCTTTGACTAAATTGTTTAAACTCGCTGGTGTCGTGCTACCATCTAATGCTTTTGGTTCACCATCCTTGCCGATGAAATTGAAGGTTAATTTTGCTATTCCTTCAACATCATCAATTTTTATCTCTGCTGATGTGCAACCCAGTCCCCAATATGTCCAGGGCATTCCACCTTTTGATACTTCCATTGTTACAGATGGCACGGCATCCTGCAAAGTAAATAAGTGTTCATAGGTATTTTTGTTTCCTTTAATCTCTAATGTTCCACCTGTAAATCCACTGGTAGTTATCCCATTAGCATCTACGGATTTAAAGTATTTCGTTGTATTCTTGGTTGCATTCGCTGTAAATGTTACCGTTTCAGTAATAGCATTACCAAGTCCATCTTTGCCAGTAATCGTAATATTTCCCCACGCAGTAGCTCCTGCTACTGTTAGTTTCAACATGTTGGCTACTGTCGGCTGTGTCGTTAGAGACATCGTAGATGCTATTGTAGTCGCTGATAGGAGAGTTACATCGGTAGGTACTGTGGTCGTAGGTATCCCCCCCATCAAACAGCGATAAAAATAGCCGTCTTGACGGCTATACATTTCTTTATTCACCGTGCCTGCCACTTTAATCAGTCCTAATACTTTCTTCATTGCTGATGCTGAACCTCGCACTATTGCTCTGTCAATCATATTTCGTTCAATTTTGAAGTTTAGCGGTAATTCTACATCAAATCTATAAGAAATAAGGCTTGATGCCTTCGTTCCCGGCGTAGCCTCAAATCCTACGCCGAGCTGACTCTTAGCTCCAAATAAATCTGCCATTATACTATACCTCCTTCACTTTTTTCTTTGCTTCCTCTTTAACTACTTCAAATCCTGCATATTGTAGTAATTTATTACCAACTGTTTCCTCGACCTCAAAAGGGATATTTCTGTAAATAATTCCTTTAATAAGCGGATTTTGTATTTCTTCTCCTTGACCTATATATATTAATTTCATATTGACCTCCTATAGTAAAAATTAATCACAAACAAATAATCTAACAAAAATGGCAAGACTATAAATATCTTTCCTGATAGCGTCAAAGTAAAAGAATTCGTCAACATTAATTGAATCTTATAGATATAGTTCACTATCAGCAAGCTTAAATAAACGAGTGTTAATATTCCCACCTCTTTCTACTCCTGTGGTTTCAATAACTTGATATATTTGGCTATAGCGTGGTCATCGATGCCATCATCTAACCTCAAGCGAGATAGGCTTTCCAATCGACCTTCTACTCTATCCCAAAAAGTTTGCCAAAAGCCATACGCATTATCTTCTGTATGTATCTTACCGTCATTATCAATATAAACTATCTGTGCTACATGATGGTAACCACTTACCCTTGTAGGAATTCTGGTAACAATATCACAATTGTTGGCAATGCGGTAGGATATAGCACCATATAGAGTATCATATATTTTTACTTTTTCTTTATCAAAACATCTTGGTGCACCAAAGGTATAGATGCCTACTATTGGATAAGATAGTCCAAATTCTAAAGCACAAATGCTCGTTAAAGCTCCACCTAAAGAATGTCCGGTAATATAAATATCTTTAGATAAATTATCTTTTACAATAG
>JBFMDD010000120.1:0-8370 GCA_040754115.1 bacterium | reverse complement strand
TTGTTAATTTTGTCAACATCAAATATTAATTGTGAATTGATAATGGCTAATTGATAATTGTCAATTAACTATATTTGGACTTGTGGGTAAGGATAAGAACCTTAAACAGGGAACCCTGAACGGTTACTAAAAAATCAATGACCTTACATATTCTTTAACCCTACGATGCCAGAGTATGGGTCGATTTTCACATAGGTGTTTTATCTGTGTAAGTGTACGATTGATTGCTATTAAATGAATGAGTTTTAAGAGAATGATATATTTATCAAAATTTATAGATTCATTTTCTTTCAATCTTCTTATTTCTATTAGACCTATGATACGCTCCTGACACTCTAAAGGCAAACAAACAAGTGTTTTTCCATAAGGTTGATTAACTATTTCAAGACTGTCAATATCAATAGTTATGAAAGGTTCACCGGTTGCTATTACAGTATTGATAACCTCTTTATTGAAATCTACCTCTAACTCGTCCTCTTTTATACCTCTACTTTTTACTACCTTTGGTTTATTCCCATTGGAATCTAACAATATAAACCGATATGCATCTACCTTGATAAAATCAACCAATATCCTATCAACTATCTCTAATATATCTTCAAGATGTTTTGCTTTAATTAATGCAGAGCTAAAATTAAAGTTAGATTTACAATATTTATCTATTAAATTTTTATGTATAACCTTTGTTTCCATTGTAAATCCCCTCCTTTAAATTATTGAACGCTCTCGGATAAAATTGAGCGTTGATTTTATTAGCCTTCCAAACAGACAATTTTCTTTTCACCCCCACCGAAGGAACAAGGATCAAGGTACAAGGAACAAGATTACTCTACCTTGCTCCTCGATCCTTGAACCTTGAACCTTATTTTTATCCGAGAATCTACTTATTCCATTCCATCCTTCACCTTATCAATTTCTCTCTCCCAGTAAGTAACCTTTGGAAGTAGTAATTCATCGCTTTTAATCTTAGGATTTTCATATCTTTGTTGTTCAATACTACCAATTTTATTAACAAAGGTTACATAGCGATAATCAATTTTGGGTAAAAAGATAGAATTTCCAATGGTAAGTTTTACACCAGGCCAGAGAGTATCAACAATAGATACCTTACCTTCATTGTTAGAAGAAACTACATGTTTTTTATGTTGATGTAAGCTGCTGGACATCATTCTTATAACTTGTTGTAATTCCCTTTGGTTAGCTAAAGATTGCTCAGCTAAACTTGTTTCATTTCGAGCCATTAATGTTTTGTATCTTAATCTTTCTTCATGTAGTTGTTTTCTTTCTAAAGTTAGGCTTTCTTCTAATGCAAGTATTTCCTGTCGTACTCCAGGCTCAACACCAACTTCAATTTGTGTAGGTGTTTCTGACATATTGCCAATATTTTTTGCATTCACTTCATTTTTTGCAATGATTTTTCCTCCGATAATCGCCCCTTTTTTCCCTCCTAATACAAAAACGCTTTTCCCCGCCTCTACATTACTATGTAAAATAGCATCATGGACAATTACATTACCTTTAGCCTCGATATTAGCATTTTGTATAAATTTACATTTCACATCACCAATAGCAATCACCCTTGTTTTTCTTCCAACAATTCCATGAGCAATCATGATATTTCCCTCTGATATCAAAGTAGCATTTTCCACTCCTCCACCAATTTCAATATCTCCTTTAGCATTTATGGTAAAACCTTCTTTTACATCTCCTTTAACCTTTACAGGTCCTACAAAATAAATATTTCCAACATTCATATCTACATCGCCTGGGACTTCATAAGTAGTTTTTACACCGATTCTGCTATCTTCCCAGAATATATACCCATCTAATAATGCCAGGAGAGTCAATCCATCTGACGAAAGTCGTGTATTTTCACCTAATGGGATATTGGCATTCTGTCCATTTTTAGCTGGTATTTCCTCTCCAGTAATCTTTTTGCCAGGTATTCCTTTAGTAGGTGGAGTTTTAGTTGCCAGTACATCACCCGCATGGACTACTTTAATTAACCCTAATTCACGGAAGTCTACTTTCCCCTCAAAATCTTCTGCTAAATTGGCTTTACCTCCATTTTTAAATTTATATTCAATTATAGCATCTTTACCTTCTTGTGGTGGAGTTCCTTCGGCTATCAATATAGAACGGTTATAGATTTTCTTCTCCAGCATGGTTTTAATAACTTCCCCCTTTATTCCAAATCTTACTCCTTTATCCCATAATTTATACATGATAGTGTTTAGAGTTAATGGTTGCTCCTCAAGTTTATGATTATTAATGGTCATAAAACCTTTCATGCCATCTGGAGTAATTTTTATAGTTATGTCTTCTGGTTTAGTTAAAGTTGTTTGATTTTCCATTTTTTAATCATCTCCCTATATTTTTATTTTGAGTCTTTCTTTCCCTTTCGTTTTTACTTTCGTTTTATTACTCTTGAAATCCCACTTATATTATACAATATAAATAGAATTTTGTCAATACTTATTTTTAAAATATTTCGTTTTTACTTTCGTTTTTTTAAAATATGAAGCTTGTTATCTAACAAATTGTCTGCAAAGAATATTTGAGAAAAAAAAGATTGACATAGACCCAACTTTATGCTATTGTTTATTTCAGATTAATATACTGCACACTGCCATTAACTGAGCTATTTAGGGACGGTTTATTTTCATCGTTTTCACGGTGATTTCTTTTAGAAATTAGAAATTAGGTCTTCACTTCTTTCCCCAATTTCTAATTTCATATCCATTTTTTAACCGCAAGCTTTCACGCTAAAGTGAACCGTCTCTAAAATCGCAATTTGTAACGGTGTTGAGTATATCTACCTTTGATAGGAAAGACAAAGTGATTGAGATAAAGAAACTAAGGAAAAATTTAGGGAATTTTGCAATTAAAGAGATAAATTTAAGTATATTTCAAGGGGAATATTTTGTCATTCTTGGGCAGACAGGAGCGGGTAAAACAACACTTTTAGAAATTATTGCTGGATTAACTGACCCAGATGATGGTAAAATATGGTTGAAAGGTAAGGAGATTAGCACTCTGCCACCAGAGTCTCGAAATATAGGTTTTGTATATCAAGATTACGCCCTCTTTCCTCACCTATCGGTTGTTGAAAATATTAAGTTTGGACTAAAATTAAAAAAGTTTGATAAATCAACAATAGCTCAAAGGGTCTCTAATTTTATGGACTTACTCCATATTTCCCATTTAGCCTCTGCCTATCCTGATACATTGAGTGGAGGAGAGGCTCAACGAGTAGCTTTAGCGCGTGCTTTAGTAATAGAACCACAAATTTTACTTTTAGATGAGCCGTTATCTAATTTAGACCCAAACTTAAGAACACAATTACAATCGGAGTTAAAAAAGATTCATCAAGATTTGATGATTACCACTATCCATGTTACACATAACTTTGATGAGGCTATATCATTAGCCGATAGAATAGGCATTATGCATCAAGGTGAAATTTTGCAAGTTGGAACTTCTATTGAGATATTTAGACAACCTGCATCACAAACAGTAGCTCAATTTGTTGGATGTGAAAATTTATTCAAAGGAGATTTGATTAATCAGAATGGCTTGAAAATATTTACTACCAAGAAGATAAATATCCAGGTAGCTACTGATAAAGAAGGAGAGGCATACATCTCTATACATCCTGAGGAGATTATTTTATCCAAGGAATCATTAACTACAAGTGCCAGCAATTGCTTTTGTGGTAAGATTACTAATTTACTAGAAAAAGGAATATTGGTTCATGTATGGGTAGATGTTGGAGAGAATTTTGTAGTTTTAATAACTAAAAAATCTTTAGCAGAGATGGAATTAACCATAGGTTCACAAGTATATATCACATTTAAAGCAACTTCAGTACATGTATTTTAGGGTAGGCAGTGAACAGAATGTCAGCCATTGGAGGGTAATTTTAGATGAGAATTATTAATTTTTTTATTCTGTTTTTATTAATTACTTCACAAGTTTTTGCTCATCAGTCAAATATATTAGTTGAATCGAAGGTGGATAAAGCTATTATTACTGTTGGTGAGCTAATTAAATATACCTTAATTATTGAAAAAGATGATAATGTTCAAGTAAAACTCCCAGGACCTGGGGCAAATTTAGGTAGTTTTGAAATACGCGATTATAAAAAAATAGAAAAACAAAAAACCCAAAAGGGTAAATTACTCCTACAAACAGAATATATCATCACTACCTATGATACGGGTGAATATAAAATACCTCCTATAACAATTGAATACAGCCTGCCTGATAAACAAACAAAAAAAATACACTCTCAAGAGATAAAGATTGAAGTAAAACCTACAATGCCACAAGATGCTAAAGATATTAAGGATATAAAACCTCCGGTAGATATTAAACTAGATTTATCTAAATATTTATGGATATTGTTAGTGATTTTTTTAATTCTACTGGTGGGAATTATAGGGATAATGTATTGGAATAAAAGGAAGAAGTTACCTTTAGAAGAAGAATTAGAAGATATTAGACCACCACACGAAATAGCCTATGAGGCACTTAGTAAGATTGAATTATCTGATTTATTAGCTCAAGGATTGATAAAGGAATATTACATTCAAGTTTCAGAGGTAATCAGACAATATATAGAATCAAGATATAAAATTAGTGCATTAGAGTCAACTACGCAAGAATTAATTGCAGAGATAAAAATAAGCAAGATGGAAGAAGGACATATAGAATTGATTCAAAATTTCTTAGAAGAATGTGACCTGGTAAAATTTGCTAAATACATACCTCATCAGAATGAGATAACTAAAATTATTGAATCTGCTAAGGAGATAGTAGACAAGACGAAGGTATCTGAAAAATACGGTGTTGACAATGGCGATAAATAAATAAGTATACTGGAGACTGCTATTAACTGAGCTATTTAGGGACGGTTTATTTTCATTGTTTTCCCTATGACTTCTTTTTGAAATTTGAAATTGGAAATTAGAAATTAGAAATTAGGTCTTCACTTCTTTCCCCAATTTCTAATTTCATATCCATTTTTTAACCGCAAGCTTTCACGCTAAAGTGAACCGTTTCTAAAATTGCAATTTGTAACGGTGTTGAGTAGAGTTATCTTTTTGGAGTATAAAGTTGTATCTGTAGTCCAGATTTTTAATCAGAAGGTTTTCGGATAAAAAGGTTCAAGGATCGAGGTTCAAGGATTTGGGCAAGAGGTGAAGAGTAGGGAAAACCCCTGTTCCTTGCTCCGAAGGGCTAATAAAATCAACCATCAATTTTATACGAGAGCGTTCTAATCAGTAAAAGGAGGAGAAAAAGATGTTTTATAAAAATTTAGTGATTATTTGTGGGGTTATTATTGGTTTTTTAGCAGGTTGTGGGCAGGTAAAGGAGTTAGCAATTAAGGATATTTTTCGTAGCCGATTATCTGCGGATGTAACTACTTTAGACCCAGCTATGGTGGTTGATGTCTCAGGTGGGATGTTGACTGCTAAATTATTTAATGGGTTGGTAAAATACGGTAGTGGAATGAAAATTGTACCTGATATTGCTAAAAATTGGGATGTATCTGAAGATGGGAAAATTTATACATTTTATTTAAAAAGTGATATTAAATTTACTCATGGTAGAGAAGTAGAGGCTTCAGATTTTAAATATTCTATTCAGCGCGTGTTGAATCCAAAAACAAGGTCTCCAAGAACATGGGTGTTTGAAAAGATATTGGGTGCAGAAGAATATATGCAAAATAAATCTAAAGATTGTGCAGGATTGGTAGTCAAAGATAAATATACATTGCAAATAATACTTAAAGAACCATTTGCTCCTTTCTTAGGTTTTCTGGCAATGCCTGCAGGGTATGTTGTACCAAAAGAAAAAGTTGAATACTGGGGAGAGGATTTTTCAAAACATGTGATTGGAACAGGTCCTTTTAAATTGGAAAGATGGCTACATGATGAAAAAATAGTATTGGTTAGAAATCCTGATTATTTTGACTCAAAACCAAAGGTGAAAATATTGGAGTATCGCATCATACCAGAGGAATTAACCGCCTGGGCAGAGTTTGAAGCTGGAAATTTAGATGCAATGGCTATCCCAATGGCTGAATTTGACCGTATAACTAATGATCCTAAATGGCAAAAATACATAGTAAGTCAGGCAGGAATGAATGTCTATTATTTAGGCCTAAATTGCCAAAAACCACCTTTTGATAAAATAGAAATAAGGCAGGCATTAAATTATGCTATTGATAAAGAGGCAATCCTAAAAACTGTACTTAAAAATTGTGGAATTCCATCTCATGGCCCAATTCCACCTGGACTACAAGGTTATTCAACTAAACTCAAACCTTATGAATACAATCCTCAAAAAGCAAAAGAGCTATTAATTGAAGCTGAATTCCCAGATGGGTTTAATATGAAGATATATCAAAAATATAGTCGGGAGGTGTTAGAAATTACGGAGATATTACAGGCGCAATTAAAAGAAGTAGGAATAAAAGTAAAGATTATCCAATTGGAGTGGAGTGCTCTAAAAGAAATGATTAATCAAGGTAAAACTGAAGCCTTTTATCTTGCCTGGGTAGCGGATTATCCAGATGCAGAAAATTTCCTTACCCCTCTTTTTCATTCCAAACATTTTGGCTCCGGAGGAAATCGTGCCTTTTATAAAAATCAAGATATAGATAAATTAATCGAGCAAGCTCAACAAACTACTCAGACCAAAGAAAGGATAAAATTATACCAACAGATTGAATCTAAAATTTATGAGGAGGCTCCATGGATATTCCTATGGCACCAAAAGGAATTTAGTCTCCACCAACCATGGGTAAAAGGCTACAAATCTTACCCAATTTGCAATGCAGATAAAGGAACTTCAATCGAAATAATTAAATAACTTGACAAAAGCTAAATTAATCATGTATAATGCTAATTAATAGGGAAAGGAATAAGTTACATGAAAGATTTTATAATCGCCTTTCAGTTCCTAACACGATTTACCATCAGCTCAAAGGAGCTTGAGTTATCCAAAGAAGATTTGGCTAAAGCAATGGTCTGCTTTCCAATCATTGGCATGGTAATAGGTTCTTTCCTTGTACTTATTAATTTCGGTTTAAGCCTATTTTTACCAGCTTTGGTAGTTGATGGTTTCATAATTGTTAGTTTAATATTCATCACCAGTGGGTTACACTTAGATGGTTTTGCAGATACCATTGATGGCTTCTCTTCAGGCAAATCCAAAAAAGAGATTTTAGATATAATGTCTGATAGTCGAGTAGGGGCAATAGGAGTAATAGGGATATTTTGTCTACTAATAATTAAATTTGCGATTATTCATGAGATGGCTATTGAGGTTAAAAATATTGCTTTAATTCTAATGTCAGTGTTGGGTAGATGGGCAATGGTTATGGCAGCCGCTTCTTCTAATTATGCTAAAGATAGTGATGGATTAGGAAAGCCATTTACTGATTATGTAGAAACAAAGGAATTTGTCTTTGCTACTATAATCACGGTTCTGATTGGATGGGGACTATTTAGCTGGGGAACATTACCTTATAAAGGGATAATATTAATCCTGATTGTCTATTTAGTTAATTTGTATCTCCTAAAATTCGTTAAAGGAAAGATTGATGGAGTAACAGGAGATGTATTAGGAGCAATATGTGAAATAACTGAGGTATTAGTTCTATTTTTAATTATAATTATCAATGAGATAGAAGGTAGGTTTCTTTAAGATTTAATTTATCTCCATATATGAGGTTTAAAATCTGATTTATTAACTGAACTTTTGCGTTTTTTTAGGTGTAAAGGGAAAAGGAGCTTTCATGTATAACCAACTATATTTCTTATACTTAAAGAAAAATGTAACCGTTCAGGTGGTAATTTACCGCAGAGACGCAGAGGAACAGAGAAGATATGGAAAATAAAAAGGTAATCGGTGCTCGGTAATCAGGTAATTGGTCACCGATAACTGATTACCGATAATCGATTACCCGGATTTCACTTCAGATGGCTAAAGTGTTACATTAATCTGTAGTCAAGAGCTTGCCCTGATGAAAATCAGGGATGTTAAGCGTCTCGTAAATAGATTTTCCCCTCTTGAGAGGGGGAAGGGGTGTGTTTTTCTCTGCGTCTCTGTATCTCTGCGGTGAACGGTTACAGAAAAATATTCCTTTTTCCCCTCTTTACCATTTTCCCTTATTTACACAAGAGATTGAAATACAAAGTGTTAGAGAAAAACGCAAAAGTTTAGTAAAAATAATTCAGAAATTCCCCAACTTATCTTCCGACGAAGAATAGAGGATTAAGTGGGATTCAAATAATAAAACTTCCCCCTTTCCCCCAAAATTCTTCATTTTGGTTGATTTAGTGTTAATTTTTTTGGAAT
>JBFMDD010000119.1:0-6023 GCA_040754115.1 bacterium | reverse complement strand
TCAACACCGTTACAAATTGCGATTTTAGAAACGGTTCACTTTAGCGTGAAAGCTTGCGGTTAAAAAATGGAGTTGAAATTGGAAATTCGAAATTAGAAATTGGAGAGAGGACTGAAGACCTAATTTCCAATTTCTAATTTCTGCAAGAAATCACAGGGAAAACGATGAAAATAAACCCTTCCTAAATAGCTCAGTTAATGGCAGTGTCCAGTATAATAATCTTCCACAATTAAAACGGCAGGGTTCTTCCTTTGATGAAACTTGGCATTATGTTTATGATGAAATTAAAGATTTTAATATTTAGTTTAACAATCTTATTTTTAATAGGGATTATCAGCTTCCTTTGGGTTAAAAAAGAAGGTAAAATAGAAAAAGAAGGTGATGAGATTTCTTCTGCTGAATTTTTAAGGTCAGAATTAGCCTTATCGGGATTTCATCTTGTAGAGACAATAGGTGGTAAACCACAATGGGAATTATTTGCTAAAAATGCCTCAATATCTAAAACAAAGACTAATCTTGAAGAGATTAAATGCATATTTTTCTCATCAAAGGATAATGAATCTATTTTAATAGTAGAGGCTAAAAGAGGAATTTTGGATACGGATACAAGGGATATTGAACTTAGAGGCAAGGTTAAAGCTACTACTAAAGAAGGAACTGAATTTACAACTGATACCTTTAGATGGCGAGCTAAATCAGGAATTTTTATTACACCGGGAGCGGTTAAGATAATTCATGAAAAAGTACATATTTCTGGCTATGGATTAGAGGTTGATCCAGAAAGAGAAAAAGTAGAAATCAAGGAGCAAGTAAAAATAATAATTGAATCATCATAAAGGGTAGAAAAATGGATTTTACACAAAAAATTATTAATTCAAGAAAGCACCTGCTTAATGGACTACCAATTCGTAAGGCTGAAGAAGAAGGTGGTTGTGGGGTAACAGGGTTTGCCTGCTCTATCCCTGTCAGTGGTAAGCATATCTTTGAACCTTCTATCCAGATGCATAATCGTGGTAATGGTAAAGGTGGCGGAATTGCTGCTGTTGGCTTTTCTCATAAAGAGTTAGGAGTGTCTAAAGATGTACTTGAGCATGATTATATGCTTCAAATTGCACTTCTGGATACCCAGGTGCGTCAGCAGGTAGAAGATGAATGTATCATACCATTCCTTGATATAGATGAAGGTGGAAGAATTCCAACGATAGATGATTTCCGAGATATTGAAGGATTGGAGACAAAACCACCGGATGTATTTCGATATTTTGTTAGGGTAAAACCATCTATTTTAGATAGATTCATTGAGGAAAATGACCTTTATGATATTGACTACGCAAAGGTAGAGGATGAATTTATCTATCAAAATACCTTCAAACTTAATCAGAAATTCTATGCCTCATTAGGCGAAAAGAAGGCTTTTGTGCTTTCTCATGGCAGGAATATGATGATTTTAAAAATCGTTGGTTATGCAGAACAAGTAGTAAGATACTATAAATTAGATGATTTCAAAGCACATGTCTGGATTGCTCATCAACGCTATCCTACTAAAGGTAGAGTTTGGCATCCTGCTGGTGCACATCCATTTATCGGTTTAGATGAAGCACTGGTGCATAATGGCGACTTTGCTAACTATTATTCAGTTTGTGAATACCTGAAGCAACGCAATATCTACCCACTATTCCTTACAGATACTGAGGTCTCAATCCTACTTTTTGACCTGTGGAATCGACTCTATGGCTATCCATTAGAGTATATAATTGAGGCAATGGCACCTACTACGGAGTTAGATTTTGACCAATTAGCTGAAGAGAAACAAGAAATATATCGCTATATCCAGACAAGCCATATTCATGGCTCACCAGATGGCCCGTGGTTTTTTATTATTGCCCGCAATGACCCATATAATAGTTGCTTTCAGCTTATCGGTATTACCGATACATCCATGTTAAGACCACAGGTATTTGCTATTCAAGAAGGAGAGGTACAAATTGGATTAATTTGCTCCGAAAAACAGGCAATCGACGCTACACTCCATAGCTTATCAAGTGAAGATAAACGATTCTGCACAATAGCTGATAAATATTGGAATGCAAGAGGAGGAAGTCATACAGATGGTGGGGCATTTATCTTTACACTCAAAGAGGGAGAAAATGACAATAAGAAATTTGTCTGTACTGATAAATTTGGCAAGGTTATCTCTACACCAAAAGAACAAAGACATGCTGATATGACCATTAGTATCCAAACTCCTTCTCATGCTGATTTAATTAAGGAAAAACTAATAGAAACTTCTACTTTGGAGTTGTTCTGTTATTTACGAGACAATGTTAAGGAGTGGGATTATAACACATTTCGTTGGTGCTGTCATGAAATGGTGCAACTGGGAATTCAAGATGATAAACATAAAGCAAAAGTAATTGATGTGATAACACTGCTTAATGACCGAAGATACGATACAGGAAATAAAAAGAGAAGCTCAATATTACAGATACTTAAAGAGAGTTGGCATAAACTTTTTGCTGCAACCCCTAAGCTGGGAATAAACTCTACCAGTCGTTACCGTTTGATTGATTGGCAAAGCAGGCATACATTGCGGTCTCCAAAAGAAAATGAGGAGATACTTATTGTAAATGCCTATGATTTTGCTTCAGAAGGTGAAGATTGTGATTCTCATTTGATAGTAGAGGCGTACAAAATGGGTTGGAGAAAATTTATCGCCTATGGATACCGCGGACAACGGTTCTGCGGCTGTGGATTAGGACCAGATACTAAAGGTGTACAAATTGATGTCTACGACTCCTCTGGCGATTACCTGGCTTCAGGAATAGATGGATTAGAAATATATGTTCATGGTAATGCCCAGGATCAGTTAGGTCAGATTATGAAGACAGGTAAACTGGTAGTCTTTGGAGATGTAGGCCAGACTTTTATGTATGGTGCAAAAGGAGGAGAGGTTTATGTATTAGGCAATGCTGCGGGAAGACCTTTGATTAATGCGGTTGGTAGTCCACGGGTAGTAATTAATGGCACCTGCCTTGATTATCTTGCAGAGTCATTCATGGCAGGAGACCCATTAAATGGTGGTGGATTTGTTATTTTAAATGGGATTGAATTTGACTACAAAGGACAACTCAATGAACAACCTACCCCTTATCCAGGCTCAAATCTCTTCTCCCTTGCCTCTGGCGGCGCTATCTATGCTCGCGACCCGCACATGAGACTAATAGAAGAACAGTTAAACGGTGGTGAGTTTGCCAAATTTACATCTGATGATTGGGAACTTATCCTACCATATCTTAAAGAAAACGAACGACTATTTGGTATTTCCACTGAGGATGATTTACTTAAAGTAGATGGTGTAAAGAAAAAGCCAGAAGAGGTATATCGCAAGGTAAGAGCTGTAAAATTAGCTGTTTTGACTGAAGTGGTAGACCCAGACTAAATGGACGGTTCACTTTTGTTTGAAAGCTTGCGGGGACTTAACGATTCTAATTTTGGTGATTCGATTATAGGTTATCGGTTATCAGTAATCAGGTTATCGGGTAATCAAGTAGGGTAGGATACCGATTACCAGATTACTGATTACCAACCTTGCGATGCAGGTGTAATCTAATCATAGGAAATTGTCTGAAAATGAACCGTCCCAAAAGATAGTATTTATAAAGGATGAATTTTAAAGTGAAGAGGATGAGAGCAATTATTGCATTAGAAGATGGAAGGATATTTGAAGGATATGCCTTTGGTGCAGAGGGTGAAAGATGTGGTGAATTGGTTTTTAATACCAGTATGACTGGGTATCAGGAAATTCTAACCGACCCATCCTACAAAGGGCAGATAGTTACCATGACATATCCATTGATTGGTAATTATGGTGTAAATAGTGAAGATATGGAGTCTTTAAAGCCTCATGTAGAGGGTTTTGTGGTCAAGGAATACAGCCAGATTTACAGCAATTGGCGAGCACAAAAACCACTGGCAGACTTCCTCAAAGAACACGGAATTATTGGAATAGAGGGAGTAGATACACGGGCACTTACCAAACACATCCGTACTCGTGGCGCTATGAAAGCGGTTATCTCCACGCAGGATTTAGATAGAGAAAGTCTGGTAGCCAAAGCCAAAACCTCTTCTGGCTTAATCGGTCGAGACTTGGTTAAGGAGGTTACCTGTGAGAAGGCTTATCAATGGAATCCACAATCTACAACCCAAAATCTAAAATACAAAGTTGTAGCTATGGATTTTGGTATCAAGCATAACATCTTACGCATGCTGGAAAAAGTGGGTTGTGAAATACTTGTGCTACCAGCTAAAACCTCTGCAGAAGAAATACTCTCCTACAATCCTGATGGCATCTTTTTATCCAATGGACCAGGTGATCCTGAGGGAGTCCCTTATGTAATTAATGAGGTAAGAAAACTATTGGATAAGAAGCCTATCTTTGGCATTTGTTTAGGACATCAGATTTTAGGATTGGCATTTGGTGGGAAAACCTACAAGCTGAAATTTGGCCATCGAGGAGGAAACCAACCTGTTAAAGATTTGGTTACTGGAAAGATAGACATTACTGCCCAAAATCATGGCTTTTGTGTTGATATCAATTCCTTGAACAAAGATGAAGTAGAAATTACACACATTAATCCTAATGATAATACCATTGAGGGAATGAGGCATAAAAAGCTACCTGTCTTTTCCATTCAATATCATCCTGAAGCCTCTCCAGGACCTCATGATGCCAGTTATTTATTTAATAAATTTACTGAATTGATGGAAAAATTCAGCTAACCACTCAGGTTATACATCAAAAGTGTAAATCTGCTACTGACCCAATATAAAAAATTTAAAAAAACTCTTGACAAAGATTTATCTATCTGATATTATTATTTTACTCAAAATAGTGTAATAAAATTTTTTTGAAAGCAATCAGAAATAGATGAGTTTCTGTTTTTAGATAGAGGAGATAGTTAATCTCAACCACTTTTTATAAATTTTTGGGAGGGGCAATTTATTAACTGCGTAGATATAAAAAATAGAAGATGTTACCCCTAAAAGTTATTTTAATTTTAATAAAAGTGGAGCTATCTCTTTTTTTATTTTTAAAGGAGGAGTAACTAATGAAGAAGAAACTAATCATCTTTTCAATTACTATCTTAACTTCCTTTTTACTGAGCACATTAGCTACTGCTTACGAGGCTACTTTTACTCCAACAGCAGATACATGGGTAGATAGTACTGTAGCCAATGATACACCAGCAGTAGCTAATCCACAGCAGCTCTTCGTAGGACATAATAATAATGCAACGCTAAAAAGAAGGAGTTATCTACGATTTGATTTGACCATTCCAGACGGTTTGGTAGTCGAAAGTGCGGTTCTTCGGTTGTATGTGAATAAGATAGTGGGAGCTAATGATGACCCAATTGATGCTAACTTTGCTCCAGATAATGATGCTTGGACCCGTAATACATTAACATGGAATGAGGCAATAAATTGGAGTACCATATTTATTACTACTAACCCGGGTCCATTTATTAGTAACAGCTGGACTGAGTGGGATGTCCTTTCAGCAGTACAGAGCACTTATCTGGGAGATAAAAAGTTAACAATAGAATTAAAGAGTGATGAAGTGGGAAGTAAGGCCGCAGAACGCTTTTTTTCTATGGCAGGAACTTATGCACCACAACTTACAGTAAAAGCAGTTCCTGAACCTGCTACTGTGTTACTGTTAATGACAGGGCTGATGGGTATGGGATTGGGTAGAAAAAAGTTACTGTAAAAAGTAAATGAAATTACATCAGTAGTAAGAGTAAATTTTACTAAATCAAGAGTGTTTTTTCTCTCTACTCTATACCCTCTACAAAATTAGTTATGTAAATGCATCAATAAGCCTTAAGGTAAATTTGTTTTAGAAATGTTTCGAGCTGTATGGTTAGAATAATAAAGACTCATGTATCAGTTTTTAAGAGAGTTAAATCACACAATGCAAGATAGAAATAAATTGAAATTAGTTGAATTCGAAGAATGTTGCGAA
>JBFMDD010000118.1:0-4138 GCA_040754115.1 bacterium | reverse complement strand
GGCGGAGTATGGTTTAATGGTACCGAAATAGTATATGTTAGAGCAATAAGAAAACCGCCCTCTTATACACCTGAACTAGTTGAATGGCGCAACATTCCTAAAAAAGCTCAGACTTGGGAAGAAATAGGAAAATATAAAACGGGTGATGAACTGATACCTGCCCAAAATCTAAGGTCAATATTCAAAGTTATTTATTATCATCTTTATACCAATAGCAATCTTCCCAGAGCTGAGAGGCTTGGTGGAGAAATGATCCGTTCAATATTCTGCAAAATTTATGACGAAATTCATAACTATAAAGACTTGAAATTTAAAGCTGGTGCAGAAGAACTTGACGAGAAAGTTGCCGAACGAATAAAAGGATTATTTGAGAAAGTTAAGAAAAGTCCAGAAGGTTCAGATGTTTTTGAGGCGGATGAAAAATTACTGTTAGACGATAAATCAATTGCTTATGTAGTGAGTCAGTTGCAAAATTATAGTTTACTTAGGACTGATAAAGATGCTGTTGGAGATGCTTTTGAGGTTTTTATCGGTCCTGCCTTGCGAGGAGAAAAGGGTCAATTTTTTACCCCAAGAGATGTTGTCCGCCTATGTGTTGAGATACTGGATCCAAAACCTGCTGAAAAAGTGATCGATCCTGCTTGTGGCTCAGGAGGGTTCTTAATAGTCGCTTTAGAGCATATCTGGAAAAAGATAGAAGAAAAGTATAAACATCTTCCAGAGGGAAGGATTGGAAGTATAAAGACTGAGGTAGCCTCAAAGAATTTTTATGGAATTGACAAAGAATTTGATTTGGCTAAGGTTAGCAAAGCGTATATGGCAATTGTCGGGGACGGGCGTGGGGGAATCTTTTGCGCTGATAGTTTAGTAAGTCCTGAAGAATGGACACCGATCCAGAGAGAAAAAATTAAACTCGGCTCTTTTGATGTTCTGTTAACAAATCCACCTTTTGGTTCCAAAATACCCATTACTAGTAAATCACTTCTTGAGCAATACGAACTCGGCTTTAAATGGAAACTTGATAAAAAGACTGGAAAGTGGGAAAGAACTGATAAGGTTTTGGATAAACAAGTCCCCCAAATACTCTTTATTGAAAGATGCTTACAATTACTAAAACCAGGTGGCAGAATGGCAATTGTATTGCCAGAGGGAGTATTTGGTAATCCTACTGATAGATATATTTTTGAGTATATTTTTGAAAATGCGAAGGTTTTAGCAATTGTTAGTTGTCCTCATGAAACATTTCAGCCAAGCACTCATACCAAGACAAGTGTTTTATTTCTCGAAAAGACCAGAAAAAATAATAAGGACTATAACTTTTTCATGGCAATAGCAGAAAAAGCTGGACATGATAAAAATGGTAAAGTGACATACAAAATGAATGAAGATGGAGATTACATCTTAGACCAAGATGGCAGACCGATAGTTGATGATGACTTCCCTATTATAACTGAACGATATCAAGAGTTTAAAAGTAATAAAGATATCTTGAGAAATTATAGTCATCTGGGGTTCACTTTCCCCTTTATGGCTGTTAAAAATTATATTGTAATACCAGAATATTACAACCCAGATATAGAAAAAGAATTGAAGGCTTTAGAGTCCACTGGTGATTATGAATTGGTTAGTATTCAATCTTTGATAGATAAGAAAATTATATCTATTAAAAGAGGGAATGAAATTGGGTCGAGATTTTACGGACTGGGAGATGTCCCTTTTGTAAGAACAACTGATATTGTAAATTGGGAAATAAAAATTGATCCAGTAAAATGTATTCCTGAAGAGGTTTATAATAAATACAAGCGAAAACAAGATGTTAAACCAGAGGATATTTTATTAGTCAATGATGGGACTTTTTTGATTGGTAGAAGTGCAATAGTTACCGAACTTGATACAAGAATTGTTATACAAAGCCATATTCGTAAAATACGGGTATTGGAACCAATGAAAATAAACCCTTATCTTTTATTTTTTTTATTAAATACGAAAATCGTAAAAAAACAAATTGACGCTAAGACATTCATTCAGGCGACGATTTCCACTCTTGGTAACAGATTAAATGAAATTATTCTACCACTACCTAAAAATCAAAAAGTAAAAGAAAACTTAGCTGCCAAGACGAGGCAAATTATCATGTCCAAAATGGAATTGAGAAAACAAAGTATGGAAATAATAAATTTCTAAGGAGGATCGTATGCCGTGGCATTACTGGGTCTTACGGAAATTTGCAACAGCAGAAGCACCAAAAGAATGGGTAAGAATTCTTGAAGAACTAAAGAGTATTCTTCCAACAAAATATATTGATAAGATTGAAGTCGCCGCCTTCTCTATAAGGGGTAAGCGAATAGCAAGATGGCAACTTAAAAAAGACCACGCTGAATATAGCACAAAACAAAATGCTCTTGAGGCAGCTAAAAAACTAACCTGGTTGCTTCTTAAAAGTAGAAATGCACCTTCCATCTCTGAACAGTTAAACTTATTGTTAAATAAAGATAGGAACTTTCCTGAAGAAATTACTTGCTGTCCAATCTGTAAAGAAATAATAAATTATGAGGATTTTAAACGATCAGGAAGAACAGATCCCGTTTCTATTCAAATGGGACATTTAACTCCACTTTCGCGAAAAAAAGGAGGGCATAATAGTAAAAATGTAATATGGGTTCATAGAAGGTGTAACTATATTCAAGATGAGCAGACTGTCTCTGAGACAATAGACACTCTTCGGCAGATACTTGAAAGGCACGGTTATAAAATTTCTTCAAAAAGTTAGATGTTTAATTCACAACCGCCACTGACCAGCGATTTTTAGGGAAGGGATTTGACCAGAGCGGGCAAGTTTATAGACGGTGTGTTCGTCCATCTGTAAATATTCTGAAACTTGTTTGACCGTCATTATTTCTTTTTCGTTCATAAAAGCAATCCTTTTCTTAAAAAACAACTTTTCATAATATCTGGCTATAATATACAAAAGAATACAATAATTGTCAAGGGAAATTTTGATAAAATAATAAAATCTTTATAGGGTGGTGGGTGGGAATAGATAAATAAACTCAGCCGATGAAATTGGCAGAGGGAAACTGCCACGCTGAAAGTGTGGCAGGAAGTAAAGGGAGCAGTGCGAGGACGTCCCGATGATTATCGGGATGTCCAAGCCTGCGACTGTGCTGTTATTTCTTTAAATTTCTTTCTTTTGCCTGATGAATAGAATTTGGTAAAATTATCGGGACGGTTCGCAGTGATTTTGAGAGCGGAGCCAATCTTAATATTACGAACTATCTTTTGAGGATTTTTAAGGGAGGAATTTTCTTCTAAAATATTCCCCGCCCACCTACCCTCATCCTCAGGGCAAGCTAAATTTAAATTTTCAGAATTATTTGAAAAATAAAGATTTATCTGGATTTGGTCTTTTGAATAGATAATCTCTTTGATAAACTTTTTGACCAAAAGATTCTTCTGGATGCCTCTTTTTTGGGAGAGGGTTTTTAGGAAGAGATGAAGGGTTTGCATGAAAATTTCAGGGGAAATTTTCGAGGACTCGAACTATAGTTCGAGTCCAATGCGGTCACCCACCGGGTTATTTTTAAGCCTGAATATCAAACTATCAATATAATGTTTATCCAGGGATATCCTTTCTAAATTTTCAAAGACATATTTCTCTAATCTATCAGCATTTACCTGTTTTATACTACATGCATTCCAGTCTCTTTTAGATGTTATTGTACAACGATAATAGTAATACCTTTTTATCTTTCCTTGCTTTCTTTTATTTGTATAAGAAGGCGTCATAAAAGAGCCACATTCTTTACATCTTACTAAACCTGTTAAAAGATAATCTTTATATAATCTCATAATTCGCCTTTTCTTTTTATGAATCTCTTGAGCTAAATTAAAGATTTCTTCTGAGATTAGGGGTTGATGAATACCTTGGTATACTTTACCAGCATACTTAATCTTCCCGGTATAGATGATATTTCTCAGGATATAAGAAATACCACTTTTGGAGAAGAAAAGGCCACATCTATCTCTGATATTTTTGCTTTTCAGTTCATTATAAGCCTTTGCAATAGAGGTAGAAGCAATATAATTCTCAAAAATATCTCTTACAATTTTTGCCTCCTGTTCATTAATAACCAATTTT
>JBFMDD010000117.1:0-7076 GCA_040754115.1 bacterium | reverse complement strand
TAGAAATTGGTGACCAAAGAACAATAAATTTCCATAAATTTCTATTAATTTCAACTTATTTCCTTAATTATAAGCTGAATGGCTGAACGCTTACCATTATTTCTATTATTTATTTATTTATTTATCCCCATATCTCTCTCCATCATTTACACATCTCCTTTTTACACCCCAAACATCTGCCATTAACTTTTTTTATTGACAATTTGTAAATTTAAGGTATAATTTTGAGTATGAGGGGTTCGATAATAATTTTTATTACTATCATTTTATTAGGGATTGGCATTTACTATGTGTGGCAAAAGGGTATTCCACAAGGCTGGGCGAAAGGTAAGATTATTAACAAGGTAGAGAGTAGGCTAAATGGTAAACTTAAGATAAAAAGCATCCATTTTAAATTCCCAAATCAAGCTATTCTGCAAGGAATAAAACTTGTACCTGATAAAAAGCTATCAACACCTATTGTTGAGATAAAAGAGATAGTCTGTAAGTACAATTTAATTGCACCAATTATTCATTTTGGTAGATTTGAGACAGGGGTATCTAAAATAGTTGTTATTGAGCCTTCAATAGATATTTATCGCGATAAAGCAGGTAATTGGAATTTTGCATCCCTTTTTAAACCACAACCTAAACCCCAAGAGACCCCTCCTGCTACAACTATCCTGGTAAAAAAGGCAAAGTTAAAAATTAAAGATGAGATATTTGGTACTCAAACTACACTCTCTAAAATATATGTATCTTATTACCCACAGGGTCCTCCACCTTATTTCCATGTTCGTATGGGACACCAGGTAAATGTAAGTGGCAATATTTATAAAATCTCGCCTTTAGAGGTAAGTTTTAATCTGAAGATAATCAAAAAAGACCTCTCTTGCTACGCTGGGTTTTTAAAAACACAATGGGCTAATCTATTGCAAGGACAGATAAGTGGGATTTTAAGAGGTAAAATACAAAATAAAAAGATAAGTTTAGATACAGGTAATTTATCTATAAATGAAGGTGTGGTTAAATTAACTTACTTAAAGTATCCTATTACAAATATTACTGGTAATCTTTCATTGCTTGCCAGTCGTGGTCTAATAACAGATAATGTTAAGTTTAAATTTAGAGATATTGATGTTACTACTCAAAAATTCTATATGAATGACATATTTAAAAATGAAGCCATAATCGATTTTGTTACATCTGAGTTTTATTTAAAAAATTTAGGTGATATTTTACCTTACCTGAAAAAACTAAATTTAAAAAGTGTATTAAAATTTAGGGGTGGATTTGACTTCAGTCATAGTTTTAGCCTGTTTGGAGAGGCAGAATTACTTAACCAAACACACACTGGATATAAATTCCCCATATTAGCTAAATTTAAGTATAAAAATAAAATCTTTGATCACATCTCTTTACTTATTGATAAAAAAACACAAATAGAGGGTAACTTAAATATACCAAAGGAGTTAAACCTTAAAGCTAAATTTGATAAAAGCAATCTTTTGCCTTTATTGGCTTTATCAGGAAGGAAAGAATTAAAAGAAGGTACTATTACAGGAGAGATAATTGTCAAAGGGAAATTAGAAGATATTCAGTATGACGGTGATTTAAAATTAGAGATAAATGGAGAGCCTCTATTTAAAGAATTAACAGCAAAACTTAAAGGAGATAAAAAATCCATTGTATTTACATCACAGCTTGTTCAACAACAAGGTAAAATAGACATAGAGGGAAAAGGGATAAGAGAAAGTCTTGACCAACCGTTTTCTTTATCATTAACAAGTAAATTAAACAAATGCAATCTTTTTAACCGCGATGTTTCTGCCAATATAACATTTGATGGTAAATTAAGTACTAATACAAAACTGATTGGAGGACAGGCTATTGCAGAAAATATCATTATTGATAAAAATTCATATCCTAACTGGCAAGGTAGCTTATTCTATGATTATCCAACTCTGAATATCTCAACTTCGCAGGAAATTAAACAATTAATCATTTTAGGTAAAATAACCTTTACTGAGCCGATAACCGCATCTGTCCAAATTAAAACCAAAGATACTAACCTTGCCATATTGACTAAACGGTTTAAAGGGAGATTTGATGGAGAGTTTAACTTGAAGAGGACATCCAGAGCAGAGATTACTATTTCAGGAGAATCGGTAACTATGAATTTAGCAGATGGTAGAAGCCTGACTGGGAATTTTGAACTTACTAAAATGAAAGATAAAGTTTATATTGAACATCTTATTTTAGACGAGCCTCAAAAAATGAACATGTTTATTAAAGGAAAGGTTGATTTGACTTATCCACAGGCTACATTTATGGAGTTAGAAGGCAAGATTTATAAGTTAAAATATAAAAATTTAGAGTTTAATACCTCTGCTGCTGAATTTAGAGGCTATCTTTCAAAATCACAACTTAGTGGAGTTATGAGTCTTACAGATGGGAAAATTAACAATTTCCTTATAGATAATGGAGATGTAGATTTTAGTTATTCTGACCAGAGGTTTGCAATTAGAGAATCGGGTATAGTTTTAGGTAGGGGTGGGATATTAACTACATTTGGCACATTTAGTACTAAAGGCGATGTAGAGCTGAAATTTTCTCTATTAGGTATGAATTATCAAGATATGCCTTATGACTATTTTAACCGCTTTAAAGGAGAATTTGACCTCATTGGAGAGGCATGGGGAAATATTGAGAACCCAATTATATTAGCTTCATTAGAGTCTAAAGGAGTAACTGTTGACCAGCACAAAATAGCCAAAATATCAGGTAGAATTAACTATTCTAATCATGAGTTTCAAATTGTGCATTCAAAGATTAATGGTGAGTTGTCTTTTACAGGGACATTTTCTCCTAAAGATAAATACCTTAGCGGTCTAATCCACCTTGAAGGTGCAAAAGTAACTACCTTTGCATCTCTGTTATCATTACCTTCTAAAAACCTGCATGGGTTTATAAATGGAGAGATAGAAACAAAAGGAAATCTAAATAATTTAGGCTTAAAAGGTGAGATAGAAATCGAAAATTTTCATATGCCAGGTTTTGATGCAACCTATGGTGAGATTAAATTTACTTTAGAGGACAAAACATTAGCATTTCAAAAACTTTGTTTTATTCAGACAGATGGAGGAAAGGTGGATTTTAAAAAATATCAGTTAGAGCTTAAACCTGATGGCAAGATAATTCTAACAGCAAGCATGGAAAATCTTATTATCGCTAATATTACCTTTGATGGTAAGATGTATTTTACTGGCGCAGGAACTCCATGGAATAAGGCAAAAGGAATTTTGAATACTAAAAACTTATTAATAAATCAATCTGACGCATTTAAAATATTGGCAGTAGAAATCTGTTATGAAAATGGGTTATTAGAATTTCTTCCACTTCCTAAATCAGATAGCCTGTCTGGGAAAATCAGGTTTATTTCAAATGAAAAATTAGAAATTAAAGACATTAAAATCCTTAAAGCAAAAGAAGAGAAACTTAAGATTAATGGAAGTGTAGAATTGATAGATAGAAGATGTGATTTGAGATTTGTTACGGATAATTCTGAGTTAAAAATTCTACCTTTATGGTTTAAAGAAATAAAAAATCCAGAGGGTAAAGTAGAGGGTTGGTTATATGTATGTGGGGATTTTGAGGAGCCACAATTTAATGGGGCACTGATGATAACTAATGGCGCATTAACTATATTCCCTTTTGCTAAGCGGGTTACAAAGTTGCAAGGGCAAATTCGTATTGTTAATAATTGGTTTGCAAGTAATTTCCTGAAAGCAGAAGTTGGTAAAAGTATTTTAGTTATGAAAAGTAATCTTCCATTTACATTAAAAAATATAGATATAGAGTTAAAAAGTTTCCATAAACCTGTGCCAGTAAGTATACCTGGATTTTTGGAAGGTAGCGTAGATGTACATATACAGCTTAAAGGTGATATTACTTCACCAATAGGTAGTGGAAATATAAGAATAGTAAATGCCAGATTTACCTATCCACCTAAAATAATAAAAACTACTAACGGTAAAATACGATGGGAAAATCTTATGATTACTACTGGTAATAATGTTAGATATTATAATGAATATGTAGATGTAAGAATAAAGCAAAAAGGTAGTTGGATTAAGGTTTCAAGAGAAAAAGATGAAATCTGGGCAGATGGGATTGTGTATGCACGAGCAGGTGGCAGAGTAAATTATCTGGGTGAAATATTTACTATAAAAAGGGCTTATCTGGAATTTAGAGAAGGCAGTCTCTCCCCTTATCTATCAGGTTATGCTATGGCTCGCATAGGTAAAAGACGGATTGGATTGACATACGAAGGGTATATTGGCGAAGCAACACCTACCCTACAGGCTCTCGGTGGTTATCCGCCAATGAATGAGGAGCAAATAGTAAATGCATTGCTTGGTGGAAAAACCGAATATACTAATTTAAGTTCAACTGATAGAGATACTATTTTAAAGTTAGGGTTTGGGCAAGTAATTGGTAAAGAAATAGCACTTACTTTATTAATACCTATTGAAAAACAGCTCAGTCAACTATTATTAGGTATGGATGTTGAGCTTAAAACATCAGCTCTGGAACGAATGTTTGAAAAATCTGTTAAGAATGATGAAATAGACAGGGAAAAATCTACATCTATATTTGCAGAGAGTGAATTTAAAATTGGTAGATTTATTAGCGAAGATGTGTATATTAGTTATCGTGGTATATTAAAACCTTGGGAAGAGGAAGAATTTGCTCGACTTAAACTGAAACAAGAATTAGAATTAGAATATTACATATCCGGAAATACTTCTATAAAATATAAATTTGTGCCAGAAGGTGTTTGGCGAAAGGGTGATGAACATGAAGTGATGATAGAGCGACAGGTAAGGTTTTAAAAAATATTACTTGATATTTTAAGAATAATATGCTATACTATGAACAGTAGGTAAAAAGTGCTGTCAATCTACTTAAGATTTGTGGTGAGCGTAGCCCAATGGTTAGAGCGAAGGACTGTGGCTCCTTAGGTTGGGGGTTCGACTCCCCTCGCTCACCCCAGAATGTAGTGTCGTGTTGAGGAAGTTTTGCACCAATATCCGTCTAGAATAACATAAAAAAAGGTTACTGGTTATGGTTAGGAAGCTGGTATGGAAGTTAGGTTAGGAGGTTGGTGAAAGAAAAAGCCCAACTTCTTAACCCCTAAACCAAAGTGGCATCTTAACCTTAACCCTTTTACCAGAAATTAGATGATGATACTCTCTGAAAATCGTGCATAATTTACTCAACATGTCAGTAGGGCAGAAAACAGTGGACAGCGGATAGGGGAGTGGCTAAGATGAGCTTATACCACATCTTCTGGCAGCGAAAGATGCATAAGTACCCCTACATATTTTTTATGATGAGAGTGGGTAAATTATTTTCACACACCACTCAATTCTTGGTGAAAAATAAGGTTTTTGGAGTGCAAGAACAAGCTCTCGTACTCCAAAGGTTATTTTCAGGAGAACTGCCATGAACCAGTGGTCCACAACAGGAGAATGAAAATTGCACCATCAGAAAGGACGTTAATATCGGACTGACAGCTCTTGCGCCGTCAATGACACCACAAGTGGTGTCACTCCAGGATTTTTTCTCTGCGTACTCGGTGTTCTCTGTGGTGAAAAAAACCTATTTTCAGGAGAACAGTCATGCCAGCCCGCTGGCACAAACGGGGGAGGAAAATGTATGGAGTGCGGTAGCTTGCTACCGCTTTCGGACAAAGCGAAAGCAAGCTTTCGCACTCCAAAGGCTATTTTCAGGAGAAACACTCATGAGTCTGCGACTTACAAAGGACGATGAAAATAGTGGTAGGAGATAAGCGTGAGGAGTGATGTTTTCTTTACTCTCTACTCTCTACTTCCTTATTTTCAGGAGAAATATATGCATTATAATCGAGTATTTGAGCGTTCTTTACTTATCTCTATTTCCTTTCATGCGTGCGTAGGAATAGTCTTCTTTTTTATTACATTCACTCACAAGCTACCTACATTTAAACCACTCGAAATATCGATAGTGAAACTACCAGAAAAAGAAAAACCAGAGATTTTAAAGCCTAAACCTGAAGTTAAGAAGAAAATGATTATAGGAGCAGTTAAAAGAAGCCCAAAAATAAAGGCAAAAAAGTCTCCTGAAGATATTAAAAAAACTATAGTTTCTACACCAATTAAATCTAATGATGTTCAAAATGTAAGGAAGATAATACCACCAATAACCATTCCTCCTGCTCCAGGCGGACTTGAAAAAGATGAATTACATGGTGAGATACCTGTTACTAAAACAGAATCTAATGAAGGTATAAGCGAAACTGAAAAAGAAAATGATTCACAACTAAACTCACTACCTTCTCCTACAAATGTAGAAATAAAAGATAGTGAGGAGGAAAGTACAGGACCCTATGTCTATATTAGTGGGCCTGCATCTAAGAGGAAAGCTTTATATCAACCAAAGTTTAACCTACCTTATTGGTTAGAGAAAAGAGGACAATCTGTACATGGTAAATTAAAGATTTGGGTCTTACCTGATGGCTCGGTAGATAAAGTGGAGATAGAAGAGTCATTTGGTTATGCTGAAATTGATAAATTAGCACGAGATGCGGTTTATAAATGGAGATTTTATAAATTACCTTATGATGTTAAAAGAATAGACTGGGGGATTGTAACAATTAGTATCCGATTAGAATAGAAATATCGGTGATATCTGACATTAGGAAAATTCGATAAAACTGAATAAGTGATCAGTATGTTCAGTGATCAGTATGTTCACTGCTCACTGTTTACTGTTCACTGTTCACTGTTCACTGAGTATACTGAACATACTTTTTTCTCAACACGGAATAAGCTACCGCACTCCAAAAAGTGGAACTTACTTTTGCAAAGACTATAATGTGGGAATGAGCAAAACAACTATCAAATCCCTCTACATAAAAATAAATTTCCGGGACGGTTCATTTTATCGTTTTTCCTATGATTTCTTTCGGATATTTATTTGTAAGCGTCCACAGAAAATTGAAATTGGAAATTAGAAATTGGGCTTTTACTTCTCTCCCTAATTTCTAATTTCGA
>JBFMDD010000116.1:0-2065 GCA_040754115.1 bacterium | reverse complement strand
CTTGCGCTTTGCTCAAAGCGGTAGCAAGCTACCGCACTCCAAAAAGAGGAACTTACTTTTGCAAAGACTATAATGTGGGAACGACCAGAACAACTATCAAATCCCTCTACATAAAAATAAATTTCCCGTTTTCCCACTATTTCCCCTTTTCCCTTATTTACACCTTTAGACCTGAACGGTTACTAAAAATTATACCTTAAAAAACTCATTATGTCAACAAAGATTTAGAAAATTAAGCAATAAACAACGAAAATCAAACAACGAACTACTCATTCTTCCTTTATCTCAGCCTTTAACCCAAAGAATAATGGTCCTCCAACCTCTATTTTTTTATTATTATCCGTAATATACCGATTTACAAAATCAGGGATAAAAAGGTTAATATCAGCTGGTCGTTTAGCCATTTTGTAACGCTCATCGATGGTATTTTTACCATCTTTAATAGCCTTTTCTAATCGACTGACAAAACCATTTATAATACTATTTAAATACACTAACTTAGTATTAATTCCATTTTCCTTAGCAGGTATAGCTAACTCACTTAATTTTCCTTTCCCTAACTCATTTGGTAACCCAATTATATTACCTTGGTAAACATATATTTCATTAAAAGAAGCAAAAGAGAGCATTGGTTTTGCCTCATCCCAATTATATATCCAGACATTTACATTTTTATCTTCATACGCTAAGATTTCTATAGGTCCAATATCATCTTTATGCTCAGTTGCAATTTTAATTAAAGATTGAGCTAATTTCTTCAAATTAGGAGAAGCAGGTAAATTTTCTACTCTTAGTTCCTTAACTATATCTTCATCAGATAACTCTGTTTTAGCAAATACCTCACCATAAACTAATGCCCTAATATCAGATGCCCCTTCTGCCAACATAGCCAATCTTTCTACCCCAAACCCTAAATTAAAAACAGGGTATTTAATATCATAATTTGCTAATGCCACTGGAGAATAAAAACCAATATTGGCAACTTCAATTTTCTGCTCGCCTATCTGCGAATAGACTTCATATTCTGTTCCTGGTGTATAATATTTACTTGTTACCTTCTTTTTGATAAATTCTGGTTTGCCAAAACCAAGTTCAAATAATACCTTTTTGGTAAACTCAACTCCATCATCTAATGTCAGTTCATCATTCATAATCACAATAGAGGCAGAGGTACTTTCGTATAGATGGTGTGGGTCAAGTCTTTGTTCCCGTCTAAATCGTGAGCCAATAGAAAAAAGTTTTACTGGAATTTTATCTTGCACATTAGCCAAATAACTAAACCAGGCAGCGGTCATGTGTGAGCGTAATGTAAGTTTAGTAGAAGTAGGTTTTAGCTCTTTAAATTCTGGAAACACCTTATCAATGATTAAAGTAGCTTTTTCTTCTTTGATATCAAGGTATTTAACTAACTCCTCAATCAAATCATCACTTTCTATTATACCTTTCTTAAAAGCTCTGAATACCTCCTCTAATGTTTTCTCTTTTTTAAACCCTGGGATAATCTTTTTAATTTCTTCAATTTTACGTTTACTAACACCAATGTCAGGTCTGGGCAATCCAGCTAAGTAAAATATTCTGTCTAAAATAACAGGTGCCTCAGGACCATATTGACGATATACCTCTCCTTCTTCAATAATAGAGGGATTTATTATCTCGTCTAAACCAAGTTTTAGAAATACCTCACGGAATTTCAAATTGAGTGAAATAACAGGATGTTCTTTCCCGCGTGTTTTTTCTTCCCAAAGCATTTTTCGACCTTTTAAGTCAATCAAATTTGCGGTTTCTAACCATGTTCCCTCAAAATCCTTTTTCGCCTTTTCCTTAATCTCTTTTATATTATACTCCATTTTATACACCTATGATGTGAAAGACCAATTTCGAAACGGTTCATTTTATCGTTTTTCCTATTGATTTCTTTTGGATATTTATTTGTAATCGTCCACAGAAAATTGAAATTGGAAATTAGAAATTGGGCTTTTACTTCTCTCCCTAATTTCTAATTTCGAATTTCCAATTTCAACTCTCTTTTCTATCCGCAAGCTTTCAAACAAAAGTGAACCATCCC
>JBFMDD010000115.1:0-6068 GCA_040754115.1 bacterium | reverse complement strand
CAGAGGAAGTGGGGCTAAAATGGGTACAAAATGGTGGGAAAATTATTACGAAAAAGGTAGCTACCCAAAGAAAGGTTAAGGATATTCCCTTTGAATTTTTCTGCTCTGTAGCAAGGCAGATTAATAAAGAAAGAAAGAGATTAAAAGTTCCTATTCAATTTTTGGGTAAAGAATTAACTCAGAATGAATTTGATGATTTTGTTAATGAAAGAGTTAAATTAAGGACTAATGAGATTTTTGATTATAAAGTAAATCGAGAGGTCAACAAAAGGGTAACGGAAAAAACTCAGGAAATAACAGAATCAAGAGATAGAATCAATCAGTTTTTTGCTGCGATTAGGGGAGAAATTGGAACAAATTATGATACTGCAGAACCAGAGGTATTAGCAAAAGCACTGATATTAATAAAGAACTGTTCTTTTGCTAATAATATGTTTGAAGAGTTGAAAGAAATGAAAGAGAAAATAGAAAGAATTTTATTATTAGAAAAATAACTATTTGTGGAGAAGATATGACAGTTAATGAAATAAAGGAAATTAAAGAAATTTCAATAAAATGGATTAAGAAGAATATTGGCAGGAAAAGGACAGATTATCAAGACAAGCTTATCGGAGTGATAAATGACCTTTTTCCTGACGATATAGGAGAATACGATGGTTGGAGAATATTAGAGAATAAAAGTTGGGACCAAGATATGTGTGATAGATTAGAGGATATTCTGGATGATAGTGATTGGCATGGTTTGTCAAAAGGAGGAATTCGTGATGTTAAATTCACGATTAGATTTGCTATGGGGCTTGTTCTCGAGCCCAAAAATTACTGTGGAGTTATACTTACAGTAGGGGATTTGCGGAGATTTTTTGATGGTAATATTCCAGATGAAATTGTGAATACCTTTACGAATCCTCAAGCTCTTGCAATCGCAAAAGATGAGGAGATTATTTGGTTTTAGGTAGAACGTATATCACTGGATGGTCTCTTACTATCGGGATTTAAGATAATAGGAGTAGAGAGAAATGGAATTCCTAAATATCAATATGAAGAGTGGTGGTCTGCTTTTAAGCCGAGCTTACAGGGGCGGCTAAAAGAGGTGAAAAAATGTTAAATGATAAACCAAAGAACAATTATTTTCTCGTTTGTTGTTATAATTGTGAAAAGGAGATATATTCTAAACAAGAATTTCCTTATGAAACAGTTTGCCCTCGTTGTGGGACATTCGTCAATACAGAAGATGAAAGTTTTGTTTATTACGATGCTAAATTTGTACCAACAGAAATTACAACTATAAATTACAGAGGAGAAGATCAAAGATTGGATTTAGTCATGAAGGAGGAAAGATAGGTTCAGCCTTCATTGACTTTGCCTTGACTCCTGATATTGCCCACAGAGTTTATAACCAATTAGGTGAAGCTCTTGAATTTTACAGAAGATTCCATGAGTTTGAAGGAAAGTAAAATAAAATGGAAAATAGATTAAAATTTAGTGGACTCCCTTTTGAACAAACAGCTCAACAGGGAGAAGAAGCGTTCAGAATTTATCAAGAGATATTAGACCTAAAAAAGACCCTTTCGTATTCTTTTATCGAGTTAGGAAAAAGATTTTATATTATCGAAGTTCAACAATTATATCGAGTGTTAGGGTATGAGACTTTCCCAGAATTTATAGCATCTCCAGAGATAGGATTTCAACTATCATGGGTCAAAAAACTGATGAAACTTTGGGAAACATATTGCTTACGATTAGAAATATCTGAAGAGAAAATAGCTAAAATAGATATTCGAAGATTACTTCAAGTAATGCCGATAATTCGTGAAAATATTGGAGATAAAAAAATTGTTTCTGAATGGATTGAAAAAGCGAGAGTATTACCTAATATCGATTTTAAATTAGAAATATTAGAGTATTACCAAAAGGTAATCCCTGAGATGAAAGATGTTATCCTGGTGCTGTCCCCATTCCAGATGAAAAATTTACTTCTGAAATTGTTTGGAAAAGAAAAAGAGATTGCCATCAAAAAGGTAATTGAGAAATACAGAAAATTTGAATTGTTACGAGACCCAGAATTAGGCGAAAAGTGGGAATTTGAACCTATCGCTACATAAAATATTTTATGTATTATTATCAATTCAGAAGTTCTGAAGTTTGAAAGTTAAAAATGTGAGTAAGATAGATAAAATAAGAGAAAAACGAAAAGAATATAACCAACGGGCAAGACAAAAGGTAAGGGCAAGACGGAAAATTGACCTAGAATTTGACCTAAAATACCGCCTTGAAAAACGAAAAGCCCGGAAGCGATACCGTAAGAATGTTTTTGCTAATTCACTCCGGCGCAGTGAATACTACCAAAAACAAAAAAAATATATCCAGACCTGGAAGAAAAAGCAGAAAGCCCTTTCCCTTTCCCGCCGAAAACAAATTTTATCTGAACATTTTATCAATCTCGAAAAAGACCCTTCTCAATCTATTATGCCATCTGAATTAGAAAGAAAAACACAAAAATTTATTATAATACTCCAACAATTTCAATCAATAGTGAATTATTATAAAATTGATTGGTACCTTCAGAAGATATTTTACAATTCACCAGTCAAATCATATCAGCAATTATTATACTCATCAATTCCTCTTCCCAAAAGACAAATTTCACAATTGCTGAAATTATTAGATTCTTCTAACTCTCTAAACTTTAATGTTCCCATTCCCGCCAATCTATCTATTCCAAAAACCGCTATGATTATCTCTGCTCATTATGAATATCTACAACAGCATATTCATAATTTACAGGAGACTATTCTTGAGAAAGAGAAATAAAAAAGCCACTGCTTCTTAATAGTCAGTGGCTTACTTTGCGGTCAGGTCTTACTGGTTATTTTTCTAATTGTCTCCTATATTTTTTAACAAGCCGTTCTGCAATGACGGCTTGCTTTTGGCTTAATGTTGATTGACTTGCTAATTGATGTCCAATGAGGACATCAAATTTGTTAAATCCCATCATGTCTCGCTGGCGTGCTCCATCGCACATACCAGCAATGATTCTTAGCTTTTCTATAAGTTCGGTCTTTTCGGCTTCAGTATATTCTTTCTTTACTTCTGCCTCTGCTGTTTTCTCATAAATAATGCTTTCTTTTTCATCTTCCAAAACAGGCAAGATGGGAGTAACCTTTTCTATCACAATATCCTTATCCAGTGCGGTATCAATGACATTCTGCTTTGCCACAACTGTCTTGGCAATGTGGGCATCCAGGCTACTCTCTAATACCAGATGTTGGACCAAAACAGAATTTTTCTGTCCAATCCTATGGCATCTGTCCTCTGCCTGGCTGTTCTGTGCTGGTGTCCAGTCCAGTTCGGCAAATACTACCCTGCTGGCAGAAGTTAGGGTAATACCAACACCTGCCGCAGAGATAGAACCTATAAATACCAGCACATTAGGATTCGTTTGAAACTCATCAACGGCTTTTTGCCGTGCTTCAATGCTATCCTGTCCTGTCAGATGCACGGCCTGGCTTCCGAACTTTTCCTGAATAGCATTGATAACATCGTGATGGTGTGCAAACACCACCACTTTTTCGCCTGTTTCAACTATATTTTCGATATGCTCTATTACCGCAGGAATTTTTGCAATAGCAGTTTCGTGCCGTATTTTTGCAATCTCTGTGAACATTGCAGTCATCCCAGCTTGTAGATTTTTTACTGCTTCTTCATATTCTTCTTTGTTGTCAGAGAGCTTAGCGACCTCAACCCTCGTTTTCATCTCTGATAATCTCTCTTGGTGCTCACGATATGCCGACCATTCGGCTTCTATCATTTTCTGATTACCATTAGCAGGAAGTTCAATTACCTGCCTGATTTTCGCAGGTAACTCGGTTAGAACATTGGTTTTCATTCTGCGTATCATCACTGACATTCTCAGTTTTTCCTGGAGCTCCTCCAAGTTAGACGCTCCTGACAAATCCCAGCCATATCTGTTACGGTGAGCATTACAATAACGATTTGCATAGCTCCAAAAATTAGACCAAGTTTTCCCGTCCAAGCTATGGATTTGTGTCCATAGCTCGATAGGACGGTTTTTGATGGGTGTCCCTGTGAGATATATCCGCTTAGTGGCTTGTATTCCTGAGATACCTGCTTTCTTACTGCCCAGCACAGCTTTTGTCCTCTGTGCTTTGGAATTTTTGATATAGTGGGATTCATCCAAAATGAGTAGTTCAAATTGCTTATCCCATTTGAATTTGCTAACTATGTCATAATTGATAATGGCAATATCGGCAGAGTCAATATCATTCTGCTCTTTCACTACCCGAATATTAGCAGAATGAATTATCCAAGATTGCAACTCATTTTTCCAATTGATTTTGAGTGATGCGGGGCAGACAATTACTGTCTTTGGGCAGATTGTCTGTAAATTGAGGTAGCCGATGACCTGGATGGTTTTGCCGAGCCCCATTTCATCGGCAAGTAATACATTCTGGTGGGTATTGATATATTCAATTCCTGCTCTCTGGTAAGGAAAATATACCTTTCCTTCAGGTGCAGGAATGAAAATATCAGAAGTTTCAGCCCGTGATTGAGCGATTTTTTGCTCCTTCTCAGTCTCAAATTTTTGATATTCTGACATAACTTCTGCTGTTATTACGAAATTATTGATTTGGCAGAACTTGACTACTTCACTAATTTTCGGTAGTGAAGTAGTTCGACAACCTAATGATTTATCCCATCTGGCAGATAACTTTTGCCAAATGGTATCATTAATTCTATCCTCATACTGCGTATAGATGAGGACATTGCCAGCCTGATAATGGCAGAGTCTTTGAATTTTCGCAGGGTAATATTGCCGCATCTCCTGATACGGTAGATATTCTCCCGCTTCAATTTTGGATTTCGTAGATAGCCAGCCATTTTCTTTTGCCTGTATCTTTTCTTTCAGCTTGTCTACGAATTCCAGAATTGCCTCATTCTCACAGCCATATTTTTCAATAGCTGATTGAATGACCTCTGGGTCAGTGGTTTGCCATTGCCTATCCAGACTGTTCCACCTGAATCCCAGAGTTTTTGCTTTTTCCCTATCATCATAGCTAACATCAGCTATGACAATATTGTTACTTAGTTTGAGTTTCATCTTTTTTTCCATTCCTCTAGACAAGGTAGTGATTTCACTACCCGATAGCGACAAGGGAATTCAAGCCGTTTCCCATTTGCCATCCATACAGTGAACCTCCAAGTATGGTCTTGGTCGGTGTCCAGTGGCATTCTGTCCACCGATTCAGAACCAAGATGGATAGCATACGGATTCGAGGTTCCATCTTCAAACAAAATTTCTACTGCATCTAATTTTCCTGTTTGTGGCCATGGCCCCCGTGAGACAATAACTTCCGTGGCCTTTTCCCAATCTGCAATTTCTACCTCATGATGAGTTGGCACCAGCAACCGAAATGTACCCGCATTAATTGAGAGATAGAAAAATCCTCTCTGGGCATATTCCGATTGCCAGTAATTTGTATAGATTATTTCTGCTCCATTGTTTTGGACTATTATTGGCATGCCTATATTTCCTCCATGCGAATGTTGTATTTTGCTAATTCTACTTGGGTCTTTTCAATATCTCTCCCTGAAAAACACCAGCCCAAAAACCGTTCCTCATTATCTTCATCGATGTAATTGTGATTCCATAATCCACATTTTTGGAGAATAGAGAAGATTTCTGGCGAAACTTTTTCTTTTTCTTTCAAAATCCAAAAGGATAATCCTGTTTCCCAAGAGGTGTATTTTTTGAAGGGAATTGTAATGTTAGCTTTTTCAATCAGTTTTTTCCCCTCTTCTCTTTCTTGGCATCGCCGTTCATATTCTTCCCACACTCCTACTCCTAATTCGTTCATTGCGCCTTGAAATTCTTGCATTGTTTGGAATCCAATGCATGTTTCCTTCTTCGGTAATTCCCGAAGTACTTCCGAAGCAACATTGCCGTTAATTTTGGGGGAAAGTTCTTCTCTCCACTTTTTCTCTGTAATCATATTGTAGTTTATTACGTTTTTTTCTGTATCTGTAAGAAAAATCGAATGTTGTAACGG
>JBFMDD010000114.1:0-3343 GCA_040754115.1 bacterium | reverse complement strand
AATTGCGATTTTAGAAACGGTTCACTTTAGCGTGAAAGCTTGCGGTTAAAAAATGGAGTTGAAATTGGAAATTCGAAATTAGAAATTGGAAATTGGAGAGAGGACTGAAGACCTAATTTCTAATTTCCAATTTCTAATTTCCAAAAGAAATCACCGTGAAAACGATGAAAATGAAAATGAAAATAAACCGTCCCTAAATAGCTCAGTTAATGGCAGTGTTCAGTATAATTGTTAATTGTGAATGGTTAATTAATAATTGTCAATGAACTGTATTTGGACTTGTGGGCAATGATAAGAACCTGAAGGAGGATTTAATAATGGAATGGCTAAGCCCTTATACTATTTTTGAAGACGAACGGGGAATATTTTTTGGAATAACTAATAAACATACATGGAAAGAGATAAATCTCATTAGAACTATAAAGAATGTTACCAGAGGAGGACATTATCATAAATTTACTAAGGAGCTGTTCTACATAGTAGAAGGGGATATAAATGTGGAGATATACAATATTAAGAATTCAAAAAAGATAAATTTTAAAGCCAAAAGTGGAGATGTTTTTATTGTTAATCCTTATGAAGTACATACTTTTAAAGTCAATACTGATTCAATATGGATAAATATGTTATCCCATGTTTTAAATGAAGACTCACCAGATATCTATAGATATGATTTCAAAAAGGAGGAGTAAAATGGAACTATCAGTTGTTATACCAACTTACAATGAAAAAGAGAATATAAAAGTCCTGATTCCAAAAATCCAGCAGACATTTAAAGAGAATAAAATAAATGGTGAAATTATCATTGTTGATGATAATAGTACAGATGGAACTATAGAAGTAATGAATCAATTATCACAAGAAGATAAGAATATCCGTGTAAAGGTCAGGGAAGGGAACAAAAGTTTGGCAAGAGCATGGATGGAAGGGTTTGAGATGGCTCAGAAGGAAATAATAGTATGTATCGATGCAGATTTATGCCATGACCCAAAGTATTTCCCTTTGATGTTAGAGAAAATGAAAGATTATGATTTAGTTATTGGGTCGAGATATTTAACCAGTAAGAAACCGAAAATGGAAGGAAAATCATTCTTTGCCATCTTTGTTAGTGAAGTAGGACAAAGAATTACTAAATTCTGCACTGGTCTTACTCAAGCGGATACTTCACATAGTTTTAGAATGTTTAAGAAGAAGGTTTTTGACGATGTAAAATCTCATTTAAGATATGAGGGAAATGTCTTTCTGATTGAATTCTTATACTTTGTAGTTAAAAAGGGGTATAAGGTTTCAGAAATCCCAATAATCTATGGAAAACGAATATATGGAAAGACTAAATTAAGTGTTCTTCGGGAAGGGTTAAGGTATCTTTATTATGTAGTTCAACTAAGGTTTAGGAGATGTTAGTATGGGAGGATGTTTGATTACTGGTGCTACTGGAAATTTGGGCAGTTTCTTTCTTGAGAAGTTTTCAAAAGATTACCAGGTGATAGCAGGGTATATTGAAAATCCAGAAGTTATTCGAGAGGATTTCAGGAAGACAGTAATTGATTTATCAGATGAATCTTTGATGAGGAAAAATATAGAAGAGGTTATGCCTGATTGTATAATTCATTGTGCCGCGGTCAAAGATGTTTCTTTTTGCGAGAGCAATCCTAAACAAGCATGGGAAGTTAATGTAGAAGGAACAAGAAAAATAGCAAAGATATGTAAAGATTTGGGAGCAAGGCTAATTTATCTCTCAAGTGACTATATCTTTGAAGGGATAAGTGGATGGTATAAAGAAGATGATGAATCCAATCCCAAAACATACTATGGAAAGACTAAATTAGAAGGTGAAAAAGTAATTCAAGAAATATTGGTCAATTATACTATCTGTAGGACAGGAGGAGTTTATGGCTATAAAGATGATTTTATAGACTTTGTTGTTAATACAATCATTAGTGGAAAAGAGCTAAAAGCCTTCTCCAATATCTTTAATACCCCCACTTATCTCCCCAATTTAGCTGATAATATATTAAAAATATTTAAGAATAGATTAAATGGAGTTTTCCATCTTGTAGGTAATGAACGGGTAAGTAGATTTGATTTTGCAAAGAAGATTGCAGAAAAATTCGAGATGGATGCAAACCTCATCATACCAGTAGAATATGATAGCAGGAGAGAAAACTTCCGTCGGCCTATTGACTGTTCACTATCTTCACAATATACTCAAGAGAAAATAGGAACTAAATTTTTACGGATTGATGAGGCTTTGGATGAGATAAAAAAAGAACGATTATGGGCTAAAAAAAAAGAACGATTATGGGCTAAATAATTTACATTTTATAATGCCAAGATTATGAAGTATGTATTTAATCAAGGTTATCAAAGTTTTTATACCATAGATAACACTTACCTTTAAATTCACTGATGATGCCTCTTTAAAATATTTAGTGGTAACCGGAATCTCTGCTACTTTAAATTTAAAATATACTGCCTGAGCGATTATCTCCGTATCAAATACAAAATCATTTGAGTTGCGTAAAAATGGCACTGTTTCAAGGAATTTTCTACTATAAGCTCTATAGCCGGTATGGCATTCAGAGAATTTTGTATTAAATACAAGATTTTCGATAAAAGTAAGGAATTTATTAGCAATAAATTTATATAAAGGCATTTTACCTTCCAATGCCTTCCCTTTAATTAACATTCGAGACCCCAATACCATATCCGCTTTACCTTCTTTAATTGGTTCTATTAAATGAGGTAATACTGTTGGGTCATACTGTCCATCAGGGTGAAGCATTATTACAATATCTGCCTTTTCTCTTAATGCCTCCATATAGCAAGTTTTTTGATTACCTCCATAGCCTACATTATGAGGGTGGGTAATTACTTTTAGATTAAGTTCTTTAGCAACTTTAGAAGTTTCATCTTTACTTGCATCATCAACTAATATAACCTCATCTGCAACTCCTTTAGGAATCTGAACATAAGTCATATTAAGGGTTTTAGCAGCATTATAGGCAGGCATTATTATTACAACTTTTGGTTTGTTATCATTTCCCATTGTTCTTTAGTTTTCTTGAAATAGATATTATACTCAACACCGTTACAAATTGCGATTTTAGAAACGGTTCACTTTAGCGTGAAAACTTGCGGTTAAAAAATGGATATGAAATTAGAAATTAGGGAAAGAAGTGAAGACCTAATTTCGTAACCGTTCAGGTAGCTAAGAATTTTGCAGTTTATCAGGTTCAAGGTTCAGGGTTCAAGGTTACTAAGCGATAAAGATTAAATGCTTTAAAAATATCAAATCCTGACAAACAACTAAGCAAATCAACTCAGGAGCACCCCCCCCAAC
>JBFMDD010000113.1:0-5051 GCA_040754115.1 bacterium | reverse complement strand
TTTGTCAAGTATAAATTTTTTAAACCTCCTGTTATAATGTAGACTTTTAAATATGTGTTAAATCTTAATATAATCATTTTGGCTTATTTATCAATGAGTTTCGTTATTTCTCGATTTCCGTTAAGAAAGTTAGGGTGTCCAATGCGAGAAAGAAATAAATTGAAATTCATAGAAATTTATTGTTCTCTGAGTACCAATTTCTATCAATTTCCATAAATTTCTACTTATTTCATTCTGCTTTAATTTTCTTGGCATTAATTGAGTACTGGTATTTGATGACTGAATAGTTAACATTGGAGATTTTATGCTTACTTTCGCAGATAAAATTTTAATAGGAGTTATTTTATTAGCTATTGGTATTAGTACATGGTGGATATTTAAGGGCACTAAAGGAGAAATAGTAGAAATTCAAACACCTGATGAGGTAAAAATTGTTAGCCTTTCTTCTAAACCGCAAACTATATTTGCCCATGGGAGATTAGGAACAACGACAATTGAAATTAAAGGGAAAAAGGTTAGAGTAGTAAATTCACCCTGTCCGCAAAAGATATGTATCAAGATGGGCTGGAAGAATAAAAATGGCGAGATAATCGCCTGTGTACCTAATAAAGTTGTGGTTAAAATAATTAGTCTGAACAAAAAACAGAAGGTGGATACTATTGTTCGATAAGTGAGTTATACTGGACACTCCCATTAACTGAGCTATTTAGGGACGGTTTATTTTCATCGTTTTCACGGTGATTTCTTTTGGAAATTAGAAATTAGGTCTTCACTTCTTTCCCCAATTTCTAATTTCATATCCATTTTTAACCGCAAGCTTTCACGCTAAAGTGAACCCTTTCTAAAATCGCAATTTGTACCGGTGTTGAGTATAATGAGTTGCTGAATTTCGCTTAACTTATAGTGTTTCAACACATCAGCCCTATTTTTCAGGAGGTAGATTAAATTGTATGCTTATGAAAAAGAAATATTAACACAAATTATTCGTCTACTTAAAGAAAGATTCGCAGAAAAAATAGTGGCTGTTTATGCTATTGGTTTAAGGGTAAGAGGAGATTTTTATGACTGGTCTGATTTTGACCTTCTCCTGATTCTAAAGAATAAAAACCCCAAGACTGAGAAGGAAATAATCAGTGTATTAGTTGATGAAGAAGTGAAGTATGGAATATCATTTACACCAGTGATAAAAGATATTAAGGCATTTGCACTCGAACAAAAATTCCATACACCATTTTATGAAAATGTAATGAAAGAGGGAATGAGTTTATGATACTTGAATTGCAAGATAAGAAAACCTTAAGTGAGATAAGGATGAGTAAGGCATACGAATTTTTAGAAGATGCCAAGGCAAATTATAATGAAGGACGGTATAAAATATTTCGAGCTGTACGGTTAGAATATAATAAAGACTCATGTATCAGTTTTTAAGAGAGTTAAATCACACAATGCAAGATAGAAATAAATTGAAATTGGTTGAATTCGAAGAATGTTGCGAAGCAAAAATTTATGGAAATTCATTGTTTTTTGCTACCAATTTCAATCAATTTCTATAAATTTCCATTATATTTCTATCAGTTTCTATCTTTCTTGTAGTGTGAGATGAAAGCTTCATTTTCATTAACGAATTTAACCATACAGGTCGAAATATTTTACTAATTGAACTTTTGCATTTTTTAGGTGTAAGAAAGGGAAAATTGAAAAATCTGGAAAATGGGAAAAGAATTCCATGTATAACTAATTATATTTCTTGTACTTAGAGAAAAATACTTTTCCCCCTTATTTACACAACAGATTGAAATACAAAGTGTTAGCGAAAAACGCAAAAGTTTAGTTACTAAATAGAAAGGATGGTGAAAAAACATGTACCAACATTACTATCATACAGGATTTGGATATAGATTGACTTCTGGAATAAAGAATTTGATTATTATTAATAGTATTATATTCTTACTCCAATTATTTGGCTTAAATAACTTTATTAAGTTTTTGGGATTAACTCCTGTTTTGGTTTATCATAAACTTATGCTCTGGCAATTAGTTACCTATATGTTTTTACACGGTGATATTTTCCATATTCTATTCAATATGTTAGCCCTATGGATGTTTGGAAGTACTATTGAAGCAAGATGGGGAACTAAGAAATTTGTAAGATACTATTTCTTATGTGGTATTGGTGGAGGAATAGCTACCTGCCTACTCTCTCCTAATTCTATTATTCCTTCAATAGGGGCATCCGCATCTATATTTGGGATATTAGTTGCCTATGGCATGATGTTCCCTAATAGCATAGTGTTGCTTTTTGGCTTATTTCCTATGAAGGCAAGACATTTTGTAATACTCTTTGGAGCAATTGAATTATTAGCTTGCTTACGCTATACACCCGATGGGATAGGTCATTTTGCTCATTTAGGCGGTATGGTGGTAGGATACCTTTATTTGAAGAATATTTTAAATTGGAATCGAATAACAGGCTCCATCGCTGAGTTAAAAAAGAAGAGAGAAAAAGAAAGTATAGAAAAAAAACAGGTAGACCTCCAATCTGTCAAAGAGCACATTGATGTATTATTAGATAAAATATCAAGTCAGGGAATAGATAGTTTGAGTAAAGAAGAACAGGATTTTTTAAAAAAGGCAAGTAGATTCCTTCAGGAACATAATTGAACATGGGAGAGAGTTTGAATGAACACTTTTGGTTAATAACCAGAAGATTCTCGGATAAAAATAAGGTTCAAGGAACAAGGAGCGAGGATGAAAGGTTTTTTCTTGCTCCTTGAACCTTGGTCCTTGCTCCTTTCAGTGGGGGTAAAGAAAGGATTGTCTGTTAGGAAGGGCCAATAAAATCAACGCTCAATTTTATCCGAGAGCATTCAACCACTATAAGGAGATTTTTTTATGATTAGAGGGGCAAAGATTAAACGATGGGTAATTGTAGTGTTAGTAGTGTTGGTATATTTACCTACTTTTTTATGGATGAAATATAGGTTTTTAGAACATAACTCAAATTATACACATGGTTTCTTAATTCCAATTGTATCTTTATACTTAATCTGGAAAATGAAGGGTGAATTGAAGGAAATACCAGTTACCTCTTCAACAAAAGGATTAATATTACTTTGTGCTGGGCTATTACTTCACTTAGTAAGTCGTTGTTTTATGGTAGATTTTGCCTCTGGAATTTCACTTATTATTGTAATCTTTGGACTATGTTTATATCTTTTAGGGAGAAGGATGACTCAAAAACTTATCTTTCCAATAGGTTTCTTGGTCTTCATGGTTCCTCTTCCTGAGGTGCTTACGCTTGCCTTGACCTTTCACATGAAGATGTTTGCTACATATTGGGCTACGGTAGTTACAAATTTCATGGGTATTCCTGGGGTTATGGATGGAGCAAAAATAATTCTACCCAATGATTTTCTTGAAATTGGTGAGCCATGTAGTGGAATCAGGTCTTTAATCACACTTTTAGCATTAGGTTCTTTATTTGCATATCTTTTATCTATATCTTACTTAAAAAAATTTATCTTATTCCTCTCTGCTATCCCTATCGCTATTTTATCTAATATAGTAAGAATAATTTTCCTTATAGTCGTCACTTATGTTTATGGCCAAAAAGCGGCATTGGAGGAACCAAATCATACTATTTCTGGACTATTGGTATTTATAGTAGCATTAGGAGGATTAGGAACAGTTGGAAGAGTCTTAACCTGGCATAAAACAGATGATATGGAGGCAAAAGATAAAAATGAAGATTAAAGATAATTATACAATAGTAATAGTTTTATTATCCATAACCTTATTATTCATAATTCTTCTTTCTTTGCCTTCATCACCTATCAAAGAAACAAAACTAAAAGATTTCCCAAAGGTAATTGGTCAATGGCAAGGAGAGGACCAACCTATTGAAGAGAAAGTTTATAAGATGTTATCTAAAAGTGACCTACTTCTCAAAGGTTACCAAAATCCAAAAGGGGATATGATATTACTTTTTATAGTAGCAAGTAGTATCAATCCAGAAGCGTTTCATCCACCAGAGGTCTGTTTTGAAGGGGGTGGAGCTCAATTTCTAAAAAAAGAAACTCCAGAAATTCAAGTTGGCAAGGAAAAGATTAAAGTTAATAAGTTATATATTAAACGCAAAGATATAGAGCATCTTACACTCTATTGGTTTAGAGTTGGTAAAAGGAGTACTCATAACTACTACATGCAACAAGTGAATATGTTTTTTGATCAAATAATGCGAAAGGGTAGTATTTCAGCTCTGATTAGAGTAGTTACTATTGTAAAAGATGGAAAGACAAATGAGGCATTTGAGTTGGAGAAGAGTTTTATTAAAGAAATAACTCCGCTACTTGATAAATACCTTACCCACTAAAAGAGTTTTGTAACTATTTACCTAAATGAAGTACAAGGTGATGGGTAATCAGTAATCGGTAATCAGGGGAGGAATCAGGATCAGACCTTGAATGTAGAAAGCAAGTTATTCTACATTCAACATTCAACGGGTGGACGCCATAAAATTGGGTAGAATGTAATAAGATACATAATATAGCTAATTAAAGAAAAACCTCCTTCACAACCGATATATAAAATAAAAGATTTATCGAGAAGAAATTCTAAAGAAGGCGGAATATTTTAAAGATAATCGAGAGCGAATGAGATACAAAGAATTTAGGTAACCGTTCAGGGTTCCCGGTTCAAGGTTCAAGGTTGGGGGTGTACTCCTGAGTTGATTTGCTTAGCTGTTTGTCAGGATTTGATATTTTTAAAGCATTTAATCTTTATTGGGATGGTTCACTATTGTTTGAAAGTTTGCGGTTAGAAAATGGAGTGGAAATTGGAAATTCGAAATTAGAAATTTAGTGAGAGAAGGAAAAGCCCAATTTCTAATTTCCAATTTCAATTTTCTGTGAACACTTACAAACAAGTTAGGCGAAATTGGGCCTTAAATAAAAAGGAGAATAAGCTATGAAATTTATTGTAACAATTGATCGGGATGAGGATGGCATGTTCGTAATAGAATGTTCTTCTATCCCTGGATGTGTAAGTCAAGG
>JBFMDD010000112.1:0-4732 GCA_040754115.1 bacterium | reverse complement strand
GGTTAATGCCCCCCTGGGTTGTCTTTTGGGACTCCAAAATGTCAACAGAAACAAAAAGATGGCAAGAAATGAGGTAAAGCAATGCCTGGGACCATAGATATAGCCTTAAGTCCTACGCAACGCTCTCAAGCAAGGTATTTTTTGTATTCCTTGTTTTTTTATTGACATTTATCCTTATAATGATTATAATGTAAAGTAATATAAAGAATGTAAAGGAGGTAAGTCCTCAATGGAGCCTACGGCTAAGTTAAGTAGTAAATACCAGATTGTTATTCCAAAAAGAATAAGGCGAGAATTAAAATTAAATTCAGGCGATGTGTTAATAATGAAGGTAGAGGATGATAAAATAATTATGCGCCCAAAACCTAAGAGTTATACAGAATATATGTTAGGATTAGGCAAGGAGATATGGGAGAAGTAATCGATTACTATTTAACCAGAAGGTTTTCGGATAAAAAGGTTCAAGGATCGAGGTTCAAGGATTAAGGTGAATGAAAAAGAGAAAGATAAGGAGTTATGAGGATTTAGAGGTATACCAAAAGTTGTGTGAATTGCATCTGGAGATATGTGAGCTCAGTTATCCATTTCCACTAACCGTTCAGGGTGTAACGAAGGGGAAATGGAGAAATTAGGGGAAAGGGGATATTTACACCTGAACGCTTACCACTTGTGAAATCAATGGGCAAGAGGTGAAGAGTAGGGGAAGACCCTGTTCCTTGCACCTTGATCCTTGATCCTTGTTCCTTCAGTGGGGGGTGAAAAGAAGATTGTCTGCTTGGAAGGGCTAATAAAATCAACACTCAAATTTATCCGAGAGGCTTCTTAACCAACGAAAGGGGGAAGAGAAAAAGGTGGATAAGGAAGTGGAATTGAGAAAATTCCTTAAAAAATATCCTGTTATTGGGTTAGATTCACAAATTTTTATCTATCACTTTGAAAATAATCCTGTGTTTAGAACATTTACTATGAGTCTATTTAATCTAATGGAACAAAGAGAAATAGTTGGAGTAACTTCTATTCTTTCTATTTTAGAGATTATTGTCAAACCTAAGGAAAAGGAAGATACTCACCTTGTAAGTGAATATAAATTCTTACTTAATACCTTTCCTAACCTGGTTGTAGGAGCAGTGGATGAAGATGTAGTTGATTTAGCTGCTTCTTTAAAAGCAAAATATTCCTTTGAAACTACAATCGCTGTTCAATTAGCTACTGCTAAATTATACGATGCCGCCTGCTTTATTACTAATAATCAAGACCTGAAGAAAATACAAGAGATTAAAGTGATTATCATATCAGATATTTTAGAGAAGGTAAAGGATTGAGAATGAGAAGGTTTATCTTATTTTTAATATTATTTTTTGGAATATCATTTTTATTTTATATCATAGTTTTAATAGATTTTAAACCTGTTACTATCAATATTTCAGGCTATCTTTCACTAGAAGATGGAGTTACTCCAGAGGGGGTAAAGGTTGAAGTTGTCAAACCTTATCATAAGACTATTTTTAGAGAACCGATAAGACATTTCTTTACTGACTCAACAGGATTTTACAAGTTAGAAGAAATTGATGCACCTATGGGATCACTGGGTGAGATTTTTATACTATGGTTAGATGGTCGTAAGAAAAAAGTACCATATCTAAAATTAAGAATTACTAAAAAAGGTTATCTACCAACAGAGGTTTTAATACTTAAGTTTAGTCCTACTGTAGAGATACCATTTTTAACTTTAGACAAAAAAGACGGCAGAAAACCACTGAATGAAATAATTGCTGAAGATAAGATTAAAATTATAAAGAATATTACTAAATATAGATTTTGTGCCCTAGATGATTATCTATGGTTTTATCCTGAGTATTATGACCTTGAACTTAGAATCCCAACAGATGAGAAAAGAAAAGATGTAAAGGCAAAACTACGATTAATTATTGAACCGCTATATACCAATTTTGATGAAGAACTTAATGAATCAGCACAGCAGTTAACAAGATTAATAAAAGTATTTATTCCAGAAGTCTCTTGTGAAGAGGTAAAATTGCATGGTGGAGAAAATTTTGCTAATTCTTTGTCTAATCCATCTCTAATAGATAAACTTAATGAAATATTAATTAACTCCAGGATAAAACATATTCGTTTGACAGCTATTGAATTAGTAAAGAAAAGTGATCACTAATCAGTAGAATGAGGGAATAATATCATGATGAGTTATTACATTACCCATATCTTTGGAACCCACTATGATGGACCAAGTTATTTTATTGGCTTAATTCCATTTGTAGTAGTAATAAGTCTAATTATCTTTATAGAAGAATTTATCTCATGTGGAATCAGCTATATAATGACCAGGAATGAGATAATCAGATTAAGATTTATTTTAGCTTCTATTAATGCGTCTTTATTTATCATCTTTTTAGTTGGGACAGGAATATTATTTTATAATAATGTTTACTTAGCTAAAGAAGTACCTGAGTTACAATTTTTTCTTAACCTACTATTTTTCCTTTTTTATCTTGGGCTGTTTTCATCAGGTGTTTATATTTTACTGGTTTTATGGACTAGAACATTAGACCATAGTATTGGACAAGGAGGATTAAATGGTTTAATCTTTGGTATTATTTTAGTCTTTTCACTTGATTTTATAGGTTTAGAACATTATGATAAAATTCTTGTTATATTGTTATTTGCAGGATTGGGACTTCTATGGGGACTTTTGGGAAGAAGAGAGGTGATTTTGCAAAAATGGGTTTTAATTCTATTTCCGGTAGAACAGAGTGTTATCATCTCTTTAATCTTTAGTGTATTTTTAATGTGGCTTTTTAGAGCTTTATACGGTATTGACTTTGAAAATGAACGATTTTTATCACTTCTTGGATTAATCTTATCTACTATAATAGTTATACTTACAAGCATCTACCTCACTCGATTAATTCGTACTGAACCTTTTGAAAACAGTCCTTATAGGAAAGGCAGGTATCTGAAGTTAGGCTTATTAATATTCATATTCTTCGGGATTGGTGGATTATATTCTCTCTTGACAATCGAAATGAAACCATAGGTATTTATTTCATAAAGCGTTTAAAAAATCCTTTGACTTCTGAAAAAAAACATGATAAAATGTTTTTGGTAAGGATTTTAATATGTATCTTCAGATTTTACTATCCGGATTAGTTGGTGGATTAATAAATTTAGATACTTATTGTGTAGCTCAGACAATGATTTCCAGACCGTTGGTTAGTTCGCCACTTTTAGGACTGATGCTGGGTATACTTAATGGTTTTCCGCAAGAAGGATTGCAATTAGGAGCAGTAATAGGGGTCATTTTAGAACTAATATGGATGAATACCTTTCAAGTCGGAACCGTTCTTCCACCAAATGCTACTATAAGCAGCATAACTACTACTTCTTTAGTCTATATGGGTATTATTGGTCAACAACTTAATCCTTTAGAAAAGCTAACTTTCTTAATCTTGAGTATTTGTTTTGGATTTATAATAGGTCTATTAACCAAATGGGTTGATTTTTTTATATATAAAAAAGTTAATATTGCACTTTTACATAAATTAGAGGATTTTATTAAAGCAGGTAAATTACAAAAGATAGAGCTAATAAATTGGATAAGTATAGGAATTTCTTTGATAATAAATTTTTTAATATTAATAGTGGTTATGATACTCGGATTATTTATGGTTAAATCCACTATGAGCTTTTTAGCCAATAAATTTGATTTAACCATCATTTTGCTATTACTTTTATTATTTGGTTGTGGCGTAACTATAGGTGTATTTGGCGTAAGGAAGAACATTATCTATTTTGGAGTAAGTTTTCTCTTAACTACAATTCTGATTATGATAATTTATGTTCATTCGTAATACATTGTTAATAAAGAGGTTATTATGCTTTCTAAGATGGATAGGTTTAAAATATTTTTCCGTGCATTATTTGTGCAAGCGGTATTTAATTTTGAGCGAATGCAGAATATTGGTTTTGTATACATCTTATTCCCAATCATAAAAAGATTGTATCATGATACTCAAGCACAAAAACAGGTAATACTGCGACATTTAGCATCTATCAACACCCATCCCTATTTCATAACCTCAATTGCTGGCCTGATTATCTCAAAAGAAGAAGAATTATTAAAGGGTAAAGAAGGATTAACTCCAAATGATATATCGGTTTTAACATCATGTGTGACTGCACCATTAGCAGGACTTGGCGATAGTTTATTTTGGGCTACATATCGACCACTAATTTCATTTTTAGGGGTAATTATAATTCTATTTGGACTACTCTTTGGAAAATCCCCTATTTTAGGAATAGGTTTCTTCTTAATTATTTATAATATCGTTCATCTATTAGTAAGGTATAAGGGTATTAAAAAAGGATATTTACTTAAAGAAAAACTATTAGAGAAAATCAGTAAAGTTCCATTTCAAAGGATTAAAACTATACTTAACATAATAGGAATGATTTTTTTAGGGGCATTAAGCAGCATTTTATGTTGGTTTAATAGTGAAGTGATTAAGATTGATGGAGCAAAAGGGCTTTTAATTGGAATTGCTTCTTTATTAATTATAATTGGAACAGGCATAGGAATTAGAGTAAGGATTAATACATTTATTATCTTCTTGGTAATAATTGGCATAGGTATTTTGTTAGCCTACCTGAAATTTGCAGGAATATGGGATTATGGAATTGGCTATCAATATTTAATTGGAGTAGTTCAATGAAT
>JBFMDD010000111.1:0-6904 GCA_040754115.1 bacterium | reverse complement strand
ATCTCCTTTTGTTACACCACCTGAACGCTTACTTTTTTTTAAATGTGATATTATTATAAACTATTTTTAAATAAATGTCAACTTTTTTCTTGACATAAAATAAAAAGATGGTATATTTTTATTGGTAACTGGTAATTGGTAACTGGTAACTAGTAATTGGTAACCATTTAACCAGTAACCATTTAACCAATTACCAAAAAAGAGGTAGGAAAATGCAAGAAGAAGGAAAGGTAATTTCTGTTGGTTGGATAAAAAGGATAAGAAAAACAAAAAATTATCTTCTAAGGTAATTGAAATAATTGGGAATTCTTATTATTATGAATAGATTAAATATTTTGTTATGTATTTTAATGCTTTGTATAGCAAAGGTATCATTTGCTAATTCCCCAAAGAATATAAAACACACCAATATTACGGGTAGACAGTTTTTCATCTCCTGGATTACTGATGTGGTAGGGACAGGTGCTATTAAATATGGTACAAATCCAAACAACTTAGACAAGATAGCTTATGATGAGAGGGGTGAAGGAGTCGAGGATGATGTACACCATATAAAGGTTACGCAGGGGGTAAGTCCTAACACGAGTTATTACTATGATATTATCTCTGGCGGTGTAACTTATGATAATGGTGGTAGTCATTACACTATTACTACCGGACCTGAATGGATACCTCCAAATGTTGAGAACCCTGCATATGGCACTATTATAAAATCAGGTGCTCCTGTTCAAAACCAGAGCTGTATAGTTTATTTACGGCTACAGAAGAAGAATACTAATAATATTTCTGCTCAAAAATCTATGCTTGTGTCTGATCCAGAAGGGATGTGGGCTACTTATTTAAATAGCTTTTCAAAGTCAAATTTAACAGGTGAGTTCAAATATGAAGTTAATTCTGACTATTATCTTATAATCTTCGCAGAAGGGGCGGGATTAGGAGTGGGCAGTATGATTATTGATATAAAAGACCCACCACTTCATCAACCAGCACCTGATTTAGAAATTGGGCCAGATACAACACCTCCTTACCTATACGACCCTCAGCCTGCTTCTAACACCACAGCAAATGTTAATACTGATGTTACTCTACATCTTCGAGATACAGGATATGGAGTGGATTCAAATACTATACTTATGAAGGTAAATGATACTTCTGTAACTCCATTGATAATTGGTACTCCGCAAGATTATTATTTGGTTTATGACCCACCTAATCCTTTTGATTTTGGGACACTGGTAAAGGTAAATATTTATGCAAAGGACTTAGCTCCTACTCCAAATGTCTTAAATACAACCTACACATTTACTACTACATCTGACAATGGCTCACCGACTATTATTCTACGAGTACCAGATAAAAATGCTACTGGAGTAGCTATTGATACAAATATTACTATCTACCTCCAGGATACAGAAAGTGGTATTGCTACCTCTACAATTGTTATGAAGATAGAAGGTGAAAAGGTACATCCCCAAATAAGTGGTAATTTACCTAAAGATTGTATTGTTACATATAATCCACTTCAAAATTTCAAATATAGTCAGGAGGTTGATGTTTATCTTGAAGTAAAAGATAACGCCTCAAATATGATAAAGGAGGCATATACATTTACTACCACAGTAGATGAGGAAAAGCCAAAAACTTCAGGACATACCCCTTCAAAAAATGCTACCGATGTCGCAATTGATACACCTATCCTATTCAATATTACTGATGAAGGCGCTGGTGTTGCAAGTTCTACTATTGTTTTTAAAGTAAATGGTGCTTCGATTACCACTTATTCTTTAAATGAGATTCCTAATGGTTATTCTCTTTATTATGACCCGGCTGTTGATTTTGGGTATAATCAAATAGTAGAGGTAAGTTTACAAGTAGAAGACATGGCTTTTGTACCCAATAAACTTATAGAAAGTTATACATTCACCACCACTAAAGATATAATCCCTCCAAAAGTTATCTATAGAAGTCCTGATATAAGAGAAACGCAAGTCCCTGTCGACTCAAATATTACAGTTTACATTTGTGATGATGAAACCGGGATAAATAAAGATTCTATTGTTATGTTTGTAAATGGAGAAAATGTTACCGAAAAACTTGTGATTACAGGAACAAAAACAGAGTATCTGGTCAATTATGACCCTCAAGCCAACTTTGGATATAATCAAGTCATAAATGTACTTATCAATTCAAAAGACTTAGCTAATAACTCGATGCCTCAAGATGCATATACTTTCACTACTAAGTTAGATGATATTAAGCCATATGTTACAGACCATTCTCCTACTAAAGGAGCCACAGGAGTTAAAATAGATACAGAGATTATGTTCCATTTAAAAGATAATGAGTCTGGAATTGATAAATCTACTTTTATTTTATTTGTAGAAGGTATTGATGTATCAGCTCAAGTTATAATTACTGGGACAAAATCAGATTATAATGTTTTCTATAATCCTAATGAATCCTTTGACTATGGACAAGAAGTGAATATAATGATTAAGATAACCGATTTTGGCTCAAATACCATTGAAGAAATTTATTCCTTTACCACTGAACAGGATACTATAAAACCTAAAACCTCTGACCATAACCCTGCTAAAGGAGCAACAGAAGTTGAGCGAACTACCAATATTTTATTGATAATAAGGGATGATGAGACTGGAATAAATTCGGACACGATTATCATGAAGGTAAATGATATAGAAGTACCAATTATTAAAACTCCAATAAATCCTCCAAAGGCATACCTGCTTACTTACAATCCACCTGACTTTGATTATAACCAGGTTGTGAAGGTATACATAGAAATAAAGGATAAAAAAGATAATGTTGCTACCGAGACATATACCTTTACTACCGTCTCGGATAATAAAAAACCATATACAACCGAACATCAACCCTATCCAGGAGCAACGGATGTACCAATAGATACAAATATTGTAATGAGTATATGTGATGATGAATCTGGAGTGGCAAGAGAATCTATTTTGTTAAAGATAAATAATGCAACAATAACTACTATGACTGTTTTCCCTACCTTGAATGGCTTTACACTTATATATGATTCGACAAAGAATTTTAATTATGGAGAAGATGTAAGTGTATATATTGAGGCAAGGGATAAGATAGGGAATTTAGCAACACAAACTTATACATTTACTACCATACATGATAACACTCCACCTTATACCTCTGATTATTCCCCAGCTCCTTTTGCAACTAATGTCCCTCTCAATACCGATGTTGTACTGCATATTCGAGATGATGGTGTAGGTGTAGATGAATCCTCTATTGCAATGAAAGTTAATAGTACTCTGGTAACCCCAGTAATTATTCCACCAGAACATAATTATACAATTATTTATCGGCCACCGAAGAATTTTGATTTTAATGCGGTAGTTACGGTAATAGTAGATGCAATGGATTTAGTAGGGAATATCATGCCACAGGTAGTATATACCTTCACTACCACATTGGATAATGTTCCACCTTATATTACTGACCAGATACCAGTGCCTGAATCTACCCAGATAGCGGTGGACACAAATATCTCACTTCATATTAAAGATAATGGGGCAGGGGTGAATAAAAATTCTATCATCATGAAGGTAGGTGGTGAAAAAGTTACCACTTTGATAAGTGGTGGTAAAGAGGATTATACCATTTTCTATAATCCGACTTATGATTTTGAGGCAAATAAGCGGATTTATGTTTATATATATGCAGAGGATTTAGCAACAACCCCGAATATCTTAGAAGAGGAGTATTTCTTCATTACTATTGATACCAAGCAACCTTATATTATAGGCCATGTTCCAGCGCCAAATTCTATTGATGCCCAGGTGGATACGGATGTTACATTTCACATAAAGGATGATGGAATGGGAGTAGATGTAAGTACTATTAAAGTGATAATAAATGGCGCTACAATTACAGATAATATTGAAGGGACTCCAACAGATTTTACTTTTACATATAACCCGCCAGTAGATTTTGAATGTAATCAAACTGTTTGGGTAACTGTATATGCGGAGGATTTCGTAGGAAATACAATGGAAGAAGTATATAAATTCTTTGTATCAGATACAATACCACCTTACACTACAGACCACAAACCTCCTCCTGGAGCAGTAGGTGTATCACCAGAGAGTGAGATTGAATTTCATATAAAAGATAGAGGGACAGGGGTAAATAAGGATTCTATCAAGCTCTGGATAAATGGAAATAAGATTGATGCACTAGATATTACCGGCGGGACCTTTGATTATACGGTTAAATATAAACCTCCACAACCTTTTGGATTTGGAGAGATAGTAACAGTAACGATAGAAGCATCTGATTTAGCCATTGTACCAAATTCTATGCCTGTAGAATGCTATACTTTTACTACCAAGGGTGATAGAGAACCGCCTGTGCTTCTTTGGGTAACTGGAGAGGATACTACACATCTAAAGGTCTTCTTTGAAGATGAAAATCCACCAATGAAGGATATTGACAATTTTGACTTTTTTATTAATGAATCTAAAAATCCAACAAAGAGTATAAAGGTATATTCAGCTAATATAGATGTTAAAAATACTAAAAATGTTAACTTAATTACAGATGTTTTAATGAAGAATGTCTTTTATACTCTGGTAGTAATTAATGTTACAGATGCTGCAGGAAATGTTATTTGCCCACCTAATAACAGATGTGAGTTTTCATTAAAAGATGGGAATCTTGAAGGAATAATCGAGAAAGAGGATAAAACTAAGGTAGAGTTTTTGCCAAATACTTTCTTTGAGGATATATCGACTATTGAGATACATACCTTATCAGATGTAGCTACCATAACGCAGGAGGCTAATAATGCTGCAAACAAGGATAAAGAGATAAAACATTTAATCCCAAATACTACACGAGTATTTATTGCAAGAAAACCAAATGGTTCAGAGACTCTACCTTCTGAATTTAGAGCAAGGTCTAAAATCACTATTCCCTATCCTAAGTCACCTTCTGACCAGGAAGAAAGGGTATTTTATAGAGTTTATCAATTGGTAAATAATTGTTGGATATTAGTTCCTGGTGAGCAAGAAGTAGATTTTATTAACAACACTGTTTCAGTTACTGTGCCACATTTTGGCATCTACCGCATTGCGGCTTCTACACCGCAGATTCCTCCTGGTGAGATAGAGGTTTTCCCTAATCCATTTAAACCATCAAAAAATCATTCATTTATCTATTTTAGGAAATTCTCTGGTGCGATTACGATTCGTATATTTAATATAGCAGGTGAATTAATGAGAACTTTAGAAGTCCCCGCTGGTACACCTCAACCTTATGCATGGGATGTTAAAGATGATGATGGAGATGATTTAGCTACAGGGGTATACATTTATATAATTACCAATTCAACTGGAGATAAAGTTACTGGTAAAGTATCTGTCATTAGATAAATAATATGCAAGACAATGGCATTAACTTATACTCAACATCGTTACAAATTGCGATTTTAGAAACGGTTCACTTTAGCGTGAAAGATTGCAGTTTAAAAAAACGATGAAAATAAACCGTCCCTAAATAGCTCAGTTAATGGTAGTGTCCAGTATAATTAAAATACTACATATTGGCGAAAGTTCAGATAAAGAGGTGGTAAATTAAATTCCAAATGAATAGATTAATCTTAGTTCTTGGTGGAATCCGCTCTGGCAAGAGTCAATTTGCCTGTCAATTAGCTAACCAATTAAGCAAAGAAGTAGCAGTGATAGCTACTTGTATCCCTTTAGATGAGGAGATGAAGGTAAGAATTCAAGAGCATAAAAATCAAAGACCAAAACAATGGCAAACAATAGAAGAGCCAAAAGATATTATCCCGCTATTAGAAGAATCAGCAAAAGAGGTAATTTTAATTGATTGTCTGAATATGCTTATCTCAAATCTATTATTAGATGAATTAACACAAGAGGAGATTTTAAAAAAAATTTCCTCTTTAGCTGAGGCAATAAATAAGAAAAAGGATGTTTGTATTATAATAGTCTCTAATGAAGTAGGTTCTTGTCTTGTGCCCACAAATAAGTTAGCAAGACAATTTACTGATATATTAGGCAAAGCAAATCAAATTATAGCTACTCAGGTGAAGGAAGTATATCTTTTGGTTGCAGGGGTACCAGTGAAGATTAAATGAATATTGGGTAACTGGTAATCATCAAATAAATTGGAGGTAAATAAATGATTCATGCAACAACTATATTAGCGGTTAGGCACAACGGTAAAGTAGCATTGGGTGGTGATGGTCAGGTAACTTTTAATAATACCATTATGAAACAAAAGGCAAAGAAAATCAGGCGAATGTATAAAGATAAAGTATTAGCTGGTTTTGCAGGCACTGCTGCCGATGCCTTTACACTATTTGCCAGATTTGAAGGAAAGATTGAGGAATATCGTGGGAATTTACCAAGAGCGGCAGTAGAATTAGCCAAGGATTGGCGCACAGATAAATACTTACGACGATTAGAGGCGTTATTGGCGGTAGTAGATAAAGACCACTCATTAGTCATATCCGGTAATGGGGAAGTAATTGAGCCAGATGATGGAATTATAGCAATAGGCTCTGGCGGTGCCTATGCATTAGCTGCTGCCCGCGCTTTGGTTAAATATACCAACTTAACTGCAAAAGAGATAGTAGAAGAGGCAATGAAAATTACCGCCCAAATCTGCGTCTATACCAATGACCAGATAAGTGTAGAGGAACTATGAAGTTGCATAATCTATAGATTTTATTGATGGGGAAAAATGTCTTGACAACAAACTTTTGCAGATAATAAAATAACACAATAAATAAGAAACAATTTTTTCTTGACTTTTCACCTCTTTTATGGTAAAATTCTTTTTAAGGGAGGTGGAAATCAATGTATAAAAAAATTAATTC
>JBFMDD010000110.1:0-3925 GCA_040754115.1 bacterium | reverse complement strand
TGGCACTGACGGTTATTGTGCCACAACCTGGTTGGGTATCTGCAGTAAATACCGCCCAGAATCTACCTGCATTATCACTCCAGGTTATTGTTATGGTAGGATTAGTTCCAAAATCTATCTCTATCCGCTCTTTTGCAGCAAAGCCATCACCACTAACAGCTACTATTGTCCCCACGGTGCCTTGCTGAGGACTGACCAAGGTTATCCGTCCAAGCATCCTGAACCAGCTGTATGCCACACAGTCTTTACCTTTGGCACTGACGGTTATTGTGCCACATCCTGGTTGGGTATCCGCAGTAAATACTGCCTTGAACCGTCCTGCATTATCACTCCATGTCACTGCTATTGTAGGGTTAGTCCCAAAGTCTATCTCTATCCGCTCATTTGCCGCAAATCCATCACCACTAACCTCTATCAATGTCCCAACTGTGCCTTGCTGAGGACTAACCAAAGTTATCCGACCAAGCATCCTGAACCAGTTGTATGCCACACAATCTTTACCTTTCGCACTGACAGTGATTGTGCCACATCCGGGCTGAGTATCAACTATAAAAGTAGTACTAAATTTACCCTCTCCATCAGTTAATGTCGTAGTAATTGTCTGAGTAATACCAAAATCTATCACTATTGCTTCTGTTTGACCAAATCCTTGCCCTATGACAGTCACTATACTCCCTACACAACCAAAATCAGGCTCTATAGATATACTTGCAGTAGGAACAGAAATTATCTTAAAGTATGTATCAGCACTCAGGTTAGAATTAAGCCCGGTAGCTTTAATTGCAGTCATACCCGCTGATTGTATGTCAATCGTAAAAGTAGCAGTAAATGTCCCTTTTGCATTGGTAATTGAGGTAGTAATAGTCTTAGTTATTCCAAAGTCTATGCTAATACTTTCTGTCTGACCAAATCCTTTACCTGCTATCTCTACTATCGTTCCTATAGTTCCTGATGTAGGGCTAACTATTACCTTTTGTTGAGTGAGTGATTTCAAAGCTATCCCTGTATCGTATGCCCTATTATTCCATGACCCATCTGGCTTTTGATTATTACGAATATAATTTAATGCACTCTTTAAATTTTGTGAAGTTCTCAATTCTGGTTGGGATAAAAATGCTAATCCTACTATTGAGGTCTCATAGATAGTGCTTCCATCCTTTCCAAAACCACCATCTTGATTTTGTTGTCCTTTTAACCAGTTAGTTCCCTTATAAATAGATGTTTTTATTGTATTTATATCAGCTGGATAAGTAAATATACCTGCTTCTAATAATTGAACTAAGGATAAAACTACCTGCCCAGTACAATATATACTATCTGATGCCTCAAAGGGACTAAATCGCCAATAGCCATAATAACTTTGAGTATATAATAAAAAATTAACTATATCTACATAAACTTGAATTTCACTATAATTAGCAGATAATAATGCCTTTAAAACCATACAGGTATCCAACGGACTACCTAAATCATCCTTCTGATACCCAAAACTCAAATAATAATTATTTTCGTACGAGGCTAATGTATTGGCTAAAGTGCCTACATCCCGCCCTGCTAAATCTAAAGCTGATATCTTTCGTGCTAAATAATCACAAACATCAATTTCAGTTGCCTCGATATAATCTATTGCTCGTAAAAGTTTAGTATTAGCCCCTTCTAAATCAAGTAATGTCTCAGTAACCACGCAGGTATCCCTAAACCCGGTAGTATCCATATCACCAAATGAATAATCTGGATTCTGGTTATCATATAGCCACTTAACGGCATCATTTACTGAAGCATAACTAAAGCTTGAAATAACCAACATACTCAAAATTAAAAACACTTGTCTCCTAAACATCTTTTAATCACCTCTTGGTGTAAGTGTAAGCAAGGAGAGGTGGAGATAGTGGGGATAACAAGTTTCCCCGTCACCAATTAATCTTTTTAATAAATAATCCATTACTCTTCACATAAACAATTTTCTTACTATCAGGACTCCAATCTAAATTCCAAATATCATTATCCGCAACAATAATAGTCTTTTTTATACCATTCTTGTCAACTATCCAAATTCCTTTGTTATCGATATACGCAATTATATCCTCAGTTGGTGCCCATTTGAAATTCCGAATTTCATTTGCAACTTCAAATTGTTTTCCTTCACAAGAATCCATTAACCACAAACTTTGTTTTTCATAATCACCAGTAACAAAAGCAATTCTACTGGAATCGGGTGACCATGAAAGAGGAATATCTTCATATATTTTGGATTTAGTTGTTAATGTTACAATTCCTTTTTTATCTTCATTGATTATTTTTATCTTATCCTCATTTGTATTTAAAGGTTGTACATAAAAAATATATTTTCCATTCGGCGACCATGTAGGAAATTTTCCATAATTCGTTAGTTCTTCTTTTCTGTTATTGACTAGATCAACCAACCAAACAGGAGTTTTGTCAATAATTTCTGCATCAGTAATATGATAAGTAAGGGTATATAAAAGTTTCTTTTTATCTGGAGATAAAGAAGTAAATAGTGTTATATATTTCTCGCTTTTTTTTGCCTCAAAACTAGAAAAGATCACAAAAGTAGAGGGTATTTTATGATAGTCCCAATTACTGTGACTACCTTTACTCTCTCTTTCATCCAGGACTAATATCTCACCACGATAATTGGCATCGCTATAAATATACAGGATCTTACCATTACCCAATGGTATTTTATCTTGGTTTTCATAAAGTTTTTCATTTGTGCCATCAGCATTTATAACCCATTCTTCATGCAAGCCTTGAGGAAGAGACTCTGTCCAGATTATTCTTCCATCAGGTAACCATCTTCCTCTACAGATAATATTGGTAGCAACGATCTTTTCATCACTCCCATCTGAATTTATAACATATAAATGTTCCTCTCTCTTAAACATAATTTTAGTTCCATCAGGAGACCATTGGGGGAATTCTCCATAAGCTATTTGCCCTTCTTTCATCTCTGGAGGAGTTTGGTCCCATTTCTTTTTTAGGTTCTCCATAGTTTCTTTATATTCATCTGGTGTGTTAACCTCTAAAACTGCTCCCCAAACATCCCATGCCTTAACCTGGTCTTCTTTAGGGAGTGCTCGAATATATAATTTATAGTCTTCAATCGCAACAGAGCTTAAATCTCTAACTAAAACTCCTTGCATTTCCATTTCTTTAACAGCCTTCTCATATTTCCCTGTTTCATAATATTGTTGGGCTAAATCATAATGTTTCCATTTGTATTCATCATTAATACTTATACATTCCTGAAGGTATTCTGATGCTTCCAAATACATCTCTTTGGCAAAGTATTCATTACTTTTTTTCCACAATTCTTCAGCACTTAAAGATTCCTCTGAAGTAATAATTTCAGAAGTTGATTTTTTAGCGATTGGAACTATTATCATCTGAACTTCTTCTTTTTTTGTATCTTTGGAACCTTTATATGAACTCGCATACAATGAATATAAACTTGTACCTATAATGATTGCTAAAGCAGAAAAGGTTATCAAAAGTATACTTCTTTTAAAATGAATATGAAACTGCTTTTTCGCCATCTGCTTTATTCCTTCTCTTTCAAAGTTATAACATAAAGATATGGATTCTCTTGCCGTGGAAAATCTAAATTTCCACCTGCTAATATTAATCCATCTTTGGATATTGCAGATACTGCACGAGGACCATAATCTTCTTCATTGAGCTCTTCATCTGTATAATATGTCAATCCTTCTACATATAATCCTTCTAATGTTGTAATTGTCCCTGTGATTATATCAATAATCCCATCAATATAACTCAGCAAAATATGTCTGCTGTCAGAAAACCAGAGACGGATACATTCATCACTAAATTCTATCGGTAAATCTGTTAATTGCTTCCTGTTTTTACCATCAGCATCCATAACCCAAAGTTGATATGTATCTTT
>JBFMDD010000109.1:0-3619 GCA_040754115.1 bacterium | reverse complement strand
TGGTAGTGCTGGAGCAGTATTTGATCCTACATCAATACATGGAGAGGTTGGTCTTAGATGATAATCTCCATTTGCCTCATTTACAAATTGTGGAGGCTCGGATATATCATTGTCTCCAGCCACACAATCATAATAATCCGCATAGGAATTCCCCCAGACACAGTTATAATCAATAATGGGGGAGGATTCGGAAGACTGTATGCCAATCCCATTGCTTGTTATTATGTTGTTGGTGATGGGTGAGGAGGAGTTGTAGCAATAAATGCCCACACCATCATTTCCCATTATTGTGTTGTTTGTAATAGTTGGGGAGGAGTAGTCACAGCTAACTCCATCATACTCATTGTCTGTTATTATATTATTTGTGATGATTGGGTTGGAATAGTAGTGGCAGTTGATACCCCAAGTATTACCTCTTATTATGTTATTGGTAATAGATGAGTGAGAGTAGGGACCACACTCAATACTAATCTCTCCATTGCGTATTATTGTATTATTAGTAATAGAGGGAGAGGAATCGGAACATCGGATACCTCGAAAAATATTATCTGTTATTATGTTGTTAGTAATTTTTGGGTCTGCATCATAACAGTGTATCCCAGCAACACCCCAATCACCAGTTACTCCAGTTATTCTAAATCCAGAAATAGAAGCATCATCTGCACCATTGCCACTAAAAGTTACTGCTGTCCCATCTATATCAGGGTCAATTGTAGGTGTGCCATTTCCTACCAATGCAATTCTTTCTGTTATCGTTATCTCTTCAGTATATGTCCCAGGAGCACACTGTACAGTATCTCCATCAATAGCCACCTCTACTCCTTTTCCAATAGTCTTAAACGGTTCTTCTTGCGTACCAGGATTGTCATCATTCCCATTCACTGCATCCACATAATATGTAGTGGCATTTACCATACTCAAACTTCCCATCCCAACAAGCATACCTAAAACCACCAGAATCCCTAACATAATCTTTTTACTCATTTTTAAAAAACCTCCTTTCTTTTAGATTTTATATGTTAACCAGAATCGTGGCAGATTTAAACTAAATCTATCTCACCTACCTTCCCTCTGCCAGATTGACTCTGGGAATTTTTTTTGATTATATCAAAAAAAACGCCTTGTCAAGAACTTTTTTAATTATTTTCCCTTTGTCTTTGTAGTTTTTATCAATTTTAACTGAATTAGATATTCCTTTTTTATCTTCTTCCACTTCACACCATCATAACTAATATGTGATCTTCCATAATCATAATATTTATCAATAGGAATGCTTAGGTTTGCTCTACCAGTGGTTTTAAAAGTAATAGTATTTAATCCTTTTTTCAATAAGATAGCTGGGAATGTAAACCCCATCTTATGGAGGAATTCATCTTTTCCTAAAGTTAGGGGAGGAGAATCTACTCCATTTACACTAAAGATAAAATATCCATCTCCTTGAAAGGAATAATAAAAAAATAACTCTACTTCCTTAAAAAGTGAAATATCCCTATTTAAAATAAATTCCTTTTTAATTTTCATAATGGGTAAATTTAGAGAAACTATTTTCCCCCAATGAGGTGCGTCACTATTATCTCTAATAGTAAGTGTATTCTCTGTCTCAATATATATTCCGTTAGGATTAGTTATACAGGTAATTTTAGCAAATACAAGTTGAGAATTTACAAATAGAATTAATAAGATTAATATACATAAAGAAAAAAATAGAGACATATAACTTCGTTTTTTAAATTTCTCATATAAGTAAATAGATAAAAACCCTGCAAAGATTGTAAGAAAAGGAACTATTGGAGGACGATACCTTCCGTTAACCATTATAATAACTACTGAAAAACTATAAACAAAAATAAAAAGATAAAGTAATAATCTTTTTCTCCACCATCTTTTATTAAGGGAGAGAAATATTCCCGAAAGTCCTAAGACTGCTAATAATCCAAAATCAAGCATAATTGGAAGTCTTAATAAAGGAGAATAAAGTTTACCTTCTGTATAATCTGCCTGGTGAGGAATATCCCACTCTCCCCAGAATAAAAGTATCTTTTTTATAAAAAGTTTTAGATAACCTATTGGATTGGTTTTTATAAAATTTATCACATCTTCTATATAGACTTCATCTCCTTTTTTTCCCATTTTCTTTACTTTGTTAACTCTATCTAAATCTTTACCATAAATATCATACCATCCTAATGAGTTTTCATGATTACCTATCCAAAAATTAAAAGGACCACTTGTTGAAATTAAAACAAACCTTCCTGAATCAATATAATTCTTAATAGTAATAGGAAAGATAGCAACAAAACAGGCTAAAAGAACAATAGTACATCTTTGTAATCTTCTTTTTATTGGTTCTTCTCTCAATTCAAATAATATCCATAAAAGAACAAATGGAAGAAGAAGTAGAGTATTAGGTTGAGAAAGAGCTGCAAGCCCTAATAATATACCTCCAGTAATAAATCTTTTATTAGATTTTCTATCCCTTGCTTGAAGAAAAAACCAAACAGAAGTAACACATAAAAATGTAGTTAAACTTATTGATAAAAGTACTCCTTCATAATAAATAAGATAACCACATAAAGCATAAAGCAGAAGAGAAATTATTGCTACCTTTTCATTGAATATCTTTTTAGCAATAAAATATGTTATTAAACCAGTGATAATCCCCAATAATGCTTGAATTAATCTTATAGTAAATAGATTATGTCCAAATAAATAATAATTTAAAGCTAAGAAATAATGATATAGTGGATTATTAAAAAATGGACCTTTTATAGGAATACCATTAAGTATATTCATAGCACTTTTATCATACATCCCCATATCTAATCCTATATGGGGAGAGTGAAAATTAGGATCATTACTTTGCATTTGGAAAAGATGAATTAGTCGAAGAACAAATGCAAAAATAAGAATACCTGCTATAAAATAATATTCTTTTTTAAATAATTGTTTTTTTAATAAGTTTAATAAGTTTATAGGAATTACTTTTTGATTAAATCTCTTTATCTTCTTTTTTTTCTTCTTCCTCATCCTACTATTCCTCACCTACCAATTGTATCATTATTCTTCTCACTATGTCCTATGTCAACTAAAAACAAATAGTAATGCCTCAGTTTTGGGGTGTATACTTCTCGCTATCCTTCTGGACTTTTGAGCAAGTGATGCCATTTCCTATTATAATGGTTAGGGAGGAAGAACAGTGGATGCAGCTGATACCAATAGCATTTTCTGTTATTGTGTTGTTTTGGACGGTTGCAGAGGATTCCTCGCACACCATGCCCTCGAAACCATTCTTTATTCTCGTGTTGTTTGTGATAATTGGGGAGGAATTGAACCAGTAAATATCCCTTCTTTCATTCCTTACTATTATATTGTTTGTGATGACATCATCTGCACCCCCAGGGCACTGTATTCCCTCACCCTGATGAGGGTGTCCTGTTGCACCGGTAATTTTAAACCCAGAGATAGAAACATTGTCTGCACTATCACCACCAAATGACACTATTACCGTGTTAGCTAAGTTCTTTCACAGTTTAAGAGATTATAAGCAGTCAGTCATTAAAGTATTAGCAATAGGGAATAGAAATTGGTGACCAAAGAACAATAAATTTCCATAAATTTC
>JBFMDD010000108.1:0-3770 GCA_040754115.1 bacterium | reverse complement strand
GAAGTGAAAGGACAAGTTTGGAATAGGAAAAACAGGCATAGAAAAGAACAACCGGTCTATGCCTATAAAAAATTAAGATGGGAAATTTAATGATAAGTAGGAACAAGAATTTTCATAATAATACATTAAAATGTATTATTATGAAAATTGCGGGTATAAAGTTTATATGAATATGATTGCAGAAGTTATCAGGGTAGACAATTTATGTTCAGCATGTAGAAAAGATAAAAGAGATGAGTAAATTGGACTTGTTTCCATTACAAAATAGCATAGATGAAGTTGATTTTAAGGGTAATTGAGCGAGTTAATAATGGGAGGGGGAAAAGATGAGACAAAGAACTGGGAAAGATTGGATACCTCTTTGGGTTGATAAGTGGTTGTGGGGCTCAACACGATTAGAATTATCACCTGAAGAGCGAGGAATATTTATTGATTTGATTGCTATTGCAAGCAAAGATGATGGATATATAAGAGCGAATCCTACGATAGCATATCCATTAGAACAGTTATCAGGAATGTTATGTTTAACAAAAGAACAATTGGAAAATGCTATAAATAAATGTATCCAGACAGAAAAAATAGAAAAACTTCCTAATGGAATAATAAAAATTAAAAACTGGGAAACTTATCAGTTATCAAATAGACAAGATAGAAAAATAAGAACTTTGACTGCCGAAAATCAAATCGGCAGTCAAATCAATAGTTATTTTGGTAGTCCTATTATAAAATGTCCTGAAAAATTCATATCTATGGCAAATAAAAATGGTCAAGTTAGATTAAATAGATTGATTGTTGCTATAATATTAAATAGAAACCTTTTACCTACTGAAGAAGTGCATCATATTAATGGAAAAGAAACAGATAATAATCCAAGAAATCTAATGCTTTTTGCAAATCATAAAGACCATACACAATATGAGTGGGGTTACGACATAAAACCTTTATGGAATGGTCAAGATTTATCAGAAGACCAATTAGTAACGCTCACTGCCGATTTATCGGCACTTACTGCCGAAAAAACGGCACTCTATAATTATCTTTATAATTATAATTATAATTATAATAATATTAATAATAAAGAAAAAGAAAAAAAAGAAAAAGAAAAATAAAAAGAAAAAAAAGAAAAAGATATATATAAAGAAAAAGAAAAAGAAAAAAAAGAAATTTTGTTTTCTTATAATTTTAAAATTTTAAAACTTAAAGAATATATAGATTTACTTAATAATAAAATACCTTTAATTGACTGGAACTTACCCCTATTACAAGTATTATCTTCTTATCCAAACACTAATTATCTTGAGCATGCTATTCAATGCTTATTATGTTGGGTTTATACTGAAAAGACAAAAAGCAAACCTTTATCCTCTGTAGTCCCTTACTTAAAAGCTAAAGTTCGAGAAGGGAATGATGGTTGTTTATCATTGTTGACTAAAAAGCAATTGATTGAGCAGGGCATCCCTCTTAAAGAAGGACATCAAAAGCTCCCTGATTGTGATTATTGTAAGAATATCAGGACAGTGAGGGCTAATACAAAGGAAGTAGAATACATTAAATGCCCCAAATGTTGTGGAGAGGAATAAAGATGAAAATTCACGAGAAAATAGTTGTTCAAATTACATTTTTACCATTAGGGTTACATCAGAAAATAATTAATTTTATCACTACTAACCAAGATATTTGGAATAAAATGGAATTAGAAGAACAACAAAAATTTATAGATGTCTACCAAAAAAGTGCTAATATAGAAGAAGATAAAAATTTTATTAAAGTAAGCGAATTATTACCATCTATATTAGAGAAAATAAAGCAAGAAAAGAAGGTAATGAAATGTTAGAAATAATAGGGACATGGTTATTAAGCGATGCTATTTTTTCTTTGCGGGCTTATTGGGGAAAAGAAGATTGGTTTTGTCAAAGCATTAGATGGATACGGCTAATTTTGGCATTGATAATTATAAAAATAGGGATTTGGGGACATTGAAGAAATTCACTAAAAGAAATTTTTGCTATCGACTTGGAAAAAGGAGACTAATAATTGAAAACACCAATCGCCTGGGTAGGAGGTAAATTCTATCAATCATTTAAGATTATGTCATGGTTACCACCCCACAACTTGTGGTGTGAAGTTTTTGGAGGTTCGGCGGTATTGACTTTCGCTAAAGAACCGTCTAAAATAGAGGTTTACAATGACCTCAACGAACAGATAGTGAATTTCTTCTTGGTTGCCAGAGACCATGCTAAGGAGTTGGTTAAACGATTAGATTCTTTACCCTATGCACGCTCGTTATTTCAGAAATACAAAAATGAGCCTCTTCCAGACGAGCCAATAGAAAGAGCTTGCAGATGGTTTTATATTTTGCAAAGCTCTTATAGTCATATATATGGGTCAGGGTGGGCATACGCAAAAATCAGAAACCATGCCAGTTGTTTTAGAAATAAAATGCCTCTAATTCTGAAAGTCAGGGACCGGTTTAGGAGAGTCATGATTGAGTGCTTAGATTTTAGGCAAATATTTGAGAAATATGATAGCAAAGATACACTTTTCTTTGTAGATCCACCTTATGATTTTCAAAGTAGCAAAGAAAACTACTATGACAGAAAACATAATAGAGTCCCCGCCTTTACAGAGCAAGACCATAGGGATTTAGCTTCTATATGCTATAATCTTCAAGGTAAGGCTATAGTCTGTGGCTATCCTACGGACTTAATGAAAGAACTATATCCAACGGATAAATGGATATGGTTACCGTATAAACAAATTTTGTACTCTAAAAGAGAATGTTCTAAAACAAAGAGAAAGGAAATTAGAGAGGAAGTTCTCTTCATTAATTTTGAATTATTAAACAATTTGTTAATATAGGAAGGTGATGGAATGTCAGAAACAATAACACAAAAAATACAGCCTCAATCTATAGAAGCAGAAATGTCTGTATTAGGTGCAATGCTGATAGATAAAGAGGCTATCTATAAAGCCGTTGAATCCTTAATAGAAGATGCCTTTTATAAAACGACACATCGTAAAATCTATAGTACTATTTTAGATTTATTTGAAAGAGATAAGCCGGTAGATTTAGTTACCTTAACTAATGAATTAAAAAAGAAAGGTGAATTAAGTAATATTGGTGGAGCAATATATCTGACAACTATTTTAAATACTGTGCCTACATCGGCTAATGTAGAGTATTATATTAAAATTGTCAAAGATAAATATATTCGGCGACAACTAATTGAATTAGGTAATGAGATTATTAATAAAAGTTTTGCTATTTCTAAAGATACAGAAAATATAGATATAATTACTTTTGGACAACAAGGAATGGATAAAATTATTCGTGGTTTAGATTATGGGAGTTATATTTCAACAAAGGAATTGTTACATAATACTTTTGATGTGATAGACAAAAAATATCAATGGACAAGGGAGAAGGAATTAGTAGGTATGTCAACAGGATATATTGATTTAGATACGAAATTGGGTGGGTTAAAAAATGGTGATTTAATTATCATTGCAGGGCGCCCATCTATGGGAAAGTCGGCATTAGGGTTAAATATACTGTTTAATTTAAGTAAAGCAGGAATTAAAACAGGATTATTTAGTATTGAATCAGGAAAGGACGCTATAATAAATAGATTATTAGCAATGGGGGGCAAAGTAGATTTAATGGGATTAACCACTGGATATTTAAAAGATACAGATTTTCCTAAATTAACTACGATAGCTGGAAAAATAAGCAATGATTATGCTATTATGTATATCAATGATACTGGTGG
>JBFMDD010000107.1:0-11111 GCA_040754115.1 bacterium | reverse complement strand
TAAAATTGAGCGTTGATTTTATTAGCCTTTCCGAGCAGATAATTCCTTCTTCACCCCCACCGAAGGAACAAGGATCAAGGTGCAAGGAACAAGGTTACTCTACCTTGCTCCTTTCTCCTTGAACCTTATTTTTATCCGAGAGGCTTCTGCAAGAGTTTAATTGTAGCATATATTTATTATCCTGTCAAGAGTTTTTAAAAGAAAAAATCCAAATCTCAATCTCCAGACTATCAATAACGCCTCAAACATTATCTTTTTTGACATCTTTGATTGTCCTAAACGTCTTTCTTCAAATATGATTGGTACTTCAACTAATTTATACCCTTTCTTTTGTGCTAGATACTTCATTTCTATTAAGAACGAATAGCCATCAGATAATATATTTCGAATACCTATTTTTTCTAATACCTCACGCTTATACCCTGTAAATCCAGATGTACAGTCATTCACTTTCAACCCTGTAACTATTTTTGCATAAAGATTTGCTAATTTTGATAGAACCAACCTTTTAATTGGCCAATTAACTACACTTACAGTACCATGCATATACCGAGAACCAACTACTACATCATAGTCTTTAAACCGCTCTATTAACTCAGGTAGGTATTTTGGATTATGAGAAAAGTCAGCATCCATGCTGATTATGTAATCTACATCCAAATTTAGGGCAAATTGAAATCCTTCAATATACGCAGAGGCAAAACCTAATTTCCCTGCTCGATGAATAACAAAAACCCTATCTTGGAATTCTGCCTTTAACTTATCTACCATATCTCCTGTGCCATCTGGGGAATTGTCATCAACAACTAATACATCAATCTTCTTATCTAAATTTAGTATTTGTGGAACAAGTTTTTCAATGTTTTCCTTTTCATTATAAGTTGGAATAACAACTACTGTTTTCATATATCTTTTACCTTATATATTCTGTTTTCTTGTATCTGTTTTAAAAGCTTATATTTTTCCTCCACTAATTTAATATCAATATCCCTAACTCTTAAATCAACATTACCAACAATAAAGTAATCCACATCCCACTTTTTAATACAATCTAATATTGTGTTCATATCTTCATTAGGAGTGATAAATCCACCTCTCCCTGTAAAATAGGCAATTGCATGCACATTACAATTCATAATTTTCTCATCTTCTGATACATTATTTTTAATCCAAGAATATAATTCTTCATCAGAGATTTCCTTACTTTTACATCTATCATAGACAATACCGACACATTGCAGAATCAAAATAATACTTATAAAAGATATAAATATTTTTTTATTTTTAACTGTGTTTATCCCCAATATCCCTAATAATACACACTGAGGAAGTAAAAATGAGAGCATATAACCAACCCTAAATCCTACCAGAAATAAGCAGGCTATTAATCCTAAGTAAAATAAAAAAGGAATCATCTGCATTGGTCTTCTAATGATAAGGTACACTACTACTATTAATAAAGGATATGATAGGAATCCTGCCAACGCCCAATTTATCTTTACAGGATCCCAAAGTGCTTGAATATCCCATGTTGAGAAGGTAACTGAATACGGTCGCGGTAAAAATGTAAGAAAGATAGCACCTAATTTTGTTTGAATAAAATTTATAGGTATTAAAATAAAATTAAGGTAATCTTGAAGTGTTGGGGGAGTTAAGGTAAGAAGAGCCTGGTGGTCTTTACAAAATGGAGCATATTTACCAGTTGTATATAATGGATTATCAAATATCAAATAGTTTCTTATAAGCCAAGGCGATATAATTAATATAAAAATACCTATTGGATAAAGATATTTAATTTTTATTGATATATTTCTACTTCTTATACGGTTAAAAATTTCCTTGCTATTACTCAATAAATCAAATAAAAGCACAGAGGAAATTATAATTACAGAAGATGTGTGTGTTAGATAAGACAGAGCAGCTAAAATTGCTGTATAAGTCCAATATTTACCCCTTTTTAGATAAAGATAGAAAAAACAAAGACAAAGGTATGCCCAGGCAGAATAAACCAATACCTCAAAGGTTAATGATATGAAGAATGAACTTATGGTTACCAGAAGTATTGTTGAATAAATAGCACATTTTTCATCATATAATTTTTTTGCTATAAGATAAATAGGTAGAAGTATTGAAGTAGTAAATAGCACCATAACTAATTTTGCTATTATAAAAGAAGCTCCAAACATAGAAAAGGCAAAGCCTAGGATTAAATTAAACAACGGAGGTCTATACTGTATATAAAATGCTACATCTATGCCCTTCCAATAGTTCTCAGTAAAAGGTAAAAGTGTCCATGTATCTTGAGTTAAAAAGTTTTTAGCCGCTGCAAAATGCCAATATGAATCTCCACTTGCAGGAAATTTTGATACTCCACATAAAATTGTTTCTATGATTAAGGTTACACCAAAAACAATGAATAACTTTAGAGGGATGTTAAATGTTGGTCTTTTAAAAAAGAGTGTGATAAAAGACAAAGGAAAAGCAGCTAATGCCCAGATAATTGGTATTTTAAAAATATGAAGGATAACCGCTAACCCAGCATACATCAGTATAGAGAAAGCCAAAGATAACCCAAATTTTTCTTCATCTTGAAATTTCTTACCCAAGACTAAATAGCCTGGTAAAAAGAACAAAATAAATAAAATAATTATCTTTAACATTTATATTCTTCCTTTTATAGATTTTTATCTTGCAATAGCTCTTTTCACCTTATATTTAAGGAATCTCAGCGTTACATAAGTTCCCTGCAATAAAGGTAATAAAATATTCACTAATAGTCGGCTTGTAATTCCTAAAGTAAATACTTCCAATCCTCTATATGCCATTTTTCCTATTAAAGTAGGGAAAGCCTCACATTTAGAGAAAGCCCAGACAAGTGGTTTAAAAATAACTAAAAATGTCTTTAACTGGGATGGGGTCAAATCTTTCAATTGTAACATGGTATCTTTAAAGTAATTTTTTACCCACTTTTTTTGAGACAGAAGTTTTTCATTCTGGCAAACTTCAAATAATTTCGTTCCTTGATATGGATAGAAAATTGAGACTTGGATGCCATGTGGTCTTACCTTGGCATTTAACTGGATAGTATCAAGAATCTTACGACGAGTTTCAAAAGGAAGACCAATCATATTGTAAGACAAAGTTTTTATCCCCAATTCATTGCAAATTGAAAAAGCATCTAATATTTGTTGTTTAGTAATATAGCGATTCAAAATTTCCTTTCTTAGCCAGTCGTTACCACTCTCAATACCAATACTTATTCTAATACATCCCCCAGACTTTGCTATTTTCGCTATTTCTTTAGTTAGGAGATTTGGATGACAATTAAGTTCAAAAGGCAGTGTGAATTTCCTTCGATACTCATTAACAAACTCTTCAAACCACGATTTATTAAGAGGCAAAATGTCATCGTGAAAAGTAACTAATTCAATGGTTGGAAAATCAAAAATAACTTTCTCAATTTCCTCTATGACATGGCTAACTGACCTGAATCTAACATATTTTTTCTTATTTGGATATATCTGTTTTAAAACATGATTACAACAATAGGAACATCTATTAGGACATCCACGAGATGCCATAAACACACCGCGTCTCATTACTTGTAAATCAAATGTATTTTTATAACTTAAAATCTCTCTATCTACAAACGGGAGGATGTCTAACTCTTCAATAAGTGCTCTGGGTTGGTTTCTGTAAATCTTTCCATCTTGCTTTACCCAGATATTAGCAATACCAGTGATATCTCTATCATTTTGGATTGTATCACATAATTCTGCAAGGGCTAATTCACCTTCACCTACACACACCATATCTATTCCTTGGGTAGTAATTACTTCTTCAGGATTAATGGTAGCGTGGACACCTCCACAGATGGTTAACGCATCTGAATTACTTTTAGTCAATGGTGCAAGTGCCACAACACAAGGAAACATATTCGTAGTAGCCGAGAATGCAACAATGTTAGGGTTTTCTCTTTTGAGAAAAGATTTGTACTCCTGTGATTGAGCAGACAAATTGTTTACTCGCATAAAGCTGCAACTATGTCCAAAACTGTCTCAAATAGGCTATTAAAGAGGCAATTCCATGATAAAATTTACCTCTGGCTTCCAATTCTACTTCTGGATAAACAAAAGCTATTCTCATCGCACTAACCTTTCAGGGTGTAATGCCAGATGCTATAAACATCTCGCCCTTACAGGGCTGAAATATTCTACCCACAAATATTAACTTGATAAGGCACTACACCTAATTTACATCGTTTTTTACCTCATGACCTTCTCGTATACTTCCAAATATTTATTTATAGCCTTATCCCACTGATATTCACCTTCTACCAAATTTTTACCATTCATACCCATCTTATCCCTTATCTGTGGGTTTTCTATTAAATATATTATACCTTTTGCTATTTCCTCAGGACTATTGGGTTCTACCAACATACCATTATATCCATTAGTAATTATTTCTGGAACTCCATCAACCTTTGTAGCTACAATTGCTTTTCCTGCTGCCATTGCCTCTAAATTAACAATACCAAACGGCTCAATTCTCGATGGTAATACAAAGAATTCACATCCGTTAAATAATTTAACAACTTCGTCTCTATTCGCTTTACCAATCAATTTCACACTTTTTTCAAGATTAAATTCCTTAATCATCCTTTGAATTGTAGGTTTTTCAGGACCATCACCTGCAATTATTAATTCAATATTGTGGAATTTCTCTACCACAAATTTAAATGCCTTTATTAAAATATCAAACCCTTTTTTATATTCAAAACGAGCCATAGCAAAGATGTAAGGAGTAGGATTATTATAAATCTCTCTTGACTTAAATTCATTAAGATTAATGCCATTATGAATAGCAATAGTCTTCCATTCTATTTCAGGAACTAACTCCTTAGCATCTTTGAGTAAACTATTAGAACACCCAGTTACAAAATCAGCTTCTTTCAACACATTTCTTAACAATAATTTTCGTATTCTCGACCTTTTAGGAAATATTTGTACATCATTACCATGTACGGTTACTACTATCTTGATTTTTAATATCCTTTTAAGTAATAATACATAAAATCCACTACCATCCACAAAATGCAGATTTACTATATCAGTCTGGTTAACTCGAATGATTTTTATTATTTTGATAAGGCTATAAAAGGATAAAAATGGGAATGATAAAGCTGCCTTTAAGGAACCTCCAAAGAACCCAAGAAATACCCGATAAACTTTTATACCATTAATTACCTCATAAGACTTTAAACTCCATGGTGATTTAGAGGTAATAATAAAGACATTATGTCCTCTTTTAGTTAACCCTTTTGTTAAATTATCAACAACTGCTTGTACCCCTCCCACATGAGGAAAATACCTACCACTTATTAACCCAATATTCATTTATCAATTAATTCCTTTGTTTAATGTTCCTTTGTATTATATAGTAATTTTTATAAAAATGCAACAGGAAATTTTAAAAACTCCTCATAATTTAGTTGACATGATATTAAATTTCTGATATAATTTCCCCTACTATGAGTAAAAAAATATTAATAACTGGTGGAGCAGGATATATTGGTACGATTTTAACCTCTTATCTGCTGAGACAAAATTATCAAGTGCGAGTTATTGATAATTTGCTTTATGGCGGAGAGAGTATTTTACCATTTTTGTTGGACAAAAATTATGAGTTCATTAAAGGAGATGTACGCGATACAGACTTGCTTAAGAAAGTTGTACAGGATATAGATGGTATAGTACATTTAGCCGCAATTGTAGGATTTCCAATCTGTAGTGTCATACCTGATGTGGCTTTAGAGGTAAATGTAGAAGCAACTAAAACCTTAGCAGAATTAGCTACAAAAAATAATATAAAAAGATTTATTTTTGCCTCTACTTATAGTAATTATGGTACTTCACCAACAGGTGAATCAGTAACCGAAGAGAGTGAATTAAATCCTGTATCTTTATATGCAGAAACAAAAATAAAAGCAGAGAAAATCGTATTAAATATCAATAATAATACAAAACCTACCGTCTTACGGTTTGCAACCGCATTTGGCTTCTCACCCAGAATGCGATTTGACCTCATCATCAATCAATTTACTCTCGAGATGGAATTAAATAAGTCTCTTGAGGTATATCAAAAAAATTATTACCGCTCTTATATCCATGTCCAGGATATTGTTAAGGCTATACTGAAGGTTTTGGAAGCAGAGGATTCTTTGATAGATAAACAAATATTTAATGTAGGGGGAGATGAGTTAAATTATACTAAGGAAGAGATTGCTATGGTAATAAAACAATTTATCCCAGATGTTAAATTAATCATAAAGGATTATTCTATTGATGGCGATATGCGAAGTATAAGTGTAGGTTATGATAAAATAAAAAAGGTATTAGGATTTAAACCTTCTTGGTCGGTAGAAAAAGGTGTAGAAGAAATATTAGGAATTATTAGAAATAAGATAATTTCAAATCCAAAAGATTCCCGATACTATCAATTATCCGCTGTAAGGTAAATGGATAACTTTAAAATTAGACTTATAAGGAAATTAGCTTTAAGGAATAATGAGAGAAAACCAAAGTTACTTGATGTTGGTTGTAGAGAAGGTGGTTATTCTATTATCGCTGATAAAGAAGGCTTTAAAGTTATAAGTGTAGATATTAATTACACAAATAGATTAAAGAACTTCGTAATGGCAGATATAAAAAAGCTCCCTTTTAAAGACAGCTATTTTGATTGTATTTGTGCATTTGATGTAATTGAACATGTAACAGAAACTAACTATGCACTTCATGAATGTAAAAGGGTATTAAAAGAAGGAGGAGATATTGTAATCTCTGTTCCAAATAATGATTTATTAGTCAGGACATATTTTAGAATGATTAGAAGAACACCACTTTCTACAGGGGATGAAACTCATAAGGCGTTTTATACTAATAGGGAGTGGATACAAATTATAAAAAATTTCTTTCAGATAGAAGCTATTTATTACCAAATAGTTACAGAAGGAGAGAAATTATACAAGATTAAATATTTTATTAACAAAATGGCTTGTTTATTCAAATTCGGTTCAAATACCTTCTTTTTGTGTAAAAAGGTAGATTAGGAGAGAAATAATTTGAAGGTTATATTTACTACAAGAAGTGTATATCCTTTCCATGGATATGGAGGGATGGAAAGATATATATTTTTTTTAGCAAAATATTTAAAGGAAAAAGGTATTAATGTAGAAATCATCACCAGTTCAGTTGATGGGAAGAAAAGGCAAGAAACTTATGAAGGAATTAATTTTATATTTTTAGCTCCACAAGTTGTTACCAAAGGTATTTTTAAATTCTTAATGTTTCCTATCACCCATCATTTGTTTACTCTCAATATAGCAAGGTATCTTAAAAATATAGATTTTGATATATTACATAGTTTTGGTGGTACTCCAGTGTTTTATAACATTTTTGTTAAAAAAAGACCACCTGTTGTTAATCAACCATTTGGTCTTGAGCCATTTAAAACTAAAGGACTACGGAAGATATATAATTATCTATTCTGGTATCTTTTTGCTAAGTGTATTTTAAAAACATCAGATGCTATTGCCTCTGAAGGTGATAATCAAACACAAGATATAATTAAGATTTTTAATATATCAAAAGAAAAATGTTTTAATTTGCCAGACGGAGTTGATGTTTCAATAATAGAGAAACATACCGCCAACCCTAAGATTACACGAGCAGATATAGGATTAAAACTTACTGATTTTGTATTAATTAATGTAAATAGACTTGCCCCAAATAAGGGGGTAAAGTACTTAATTGATGCATTAAACATACTGAGAAAAACAATCAAAGATATAAAATTGATAATTATTGGCACAGGTTCAGAGGAAACTAATATTCTCAGACAGATAGAAAATTATGGGTTAAAAGATATAGTTTTGCATTTTAAGAATGTTGACGATGAAAAGTTGTATAACTATTATAGTTTAGCAGATGCATTTGTATGCCCAACACTATATGAAGGTCTCCCAATAGTAATATTAGAAGCTATGGCTTGCGGATTACCTATTGTAGCTACGAATACTGCTGAAAATCCACAAGTTGTAAAAGATAAAATAAATGGATTTTTAGTTCCAGTAGCCAGTGAAACTGGAATTGCAGATGGGGTATTAAGACTTTATGAGAATAATCAACAAAGGAGACAAATGGGTATAAAATCTAAAGAGATAATTAAAGATTATGATTGGAAAATAATTGCAAAAAAGGCAATTGCTAAATATCAACAATTAGTTGAGAACAAAAGATGAATAAATTTATTCCAATAGCAGAACCTTGTTTAAATGGTAATGAATTAAAATATATAACTGAGTGTATAAAGACAGGATGGGTATCTTCTACAGGTAGTTATGTGGTCAAGTTTGAAGAAGAATTCAGCAAATTTTGTAATGCAAGGTATGGGATTGCGTGCTCAAATGGTACTGCCGCTTTACATCTTGCATTAACCTCGCTGGAAATAGGTAACCATGATGAAGTAATCGTACCTATATTTACTTTTATTGCTACTGCTAATGTGGTTACCTATACAGGTGCTAAACCAGTATTTGTAGATTGTAGAAGAGATACATGGAATATCGATACTGAAAAGATTGAAGAAAAAATTACTGAGAAAACCAAAGCAATTATCCCTGTTCATCTTTATGGTGAACCAGTTGATATGGAGCCTATTTTAAAGATAGCAAAAAAATATAATCTGTATGTGATAGAAGATGCCTGTGAATCACATGGGGCAAAATATCAAGGGAAAATGGTAGGAACAATAGGAAATGTTGGATGCTTTAGCTTTTATGGAAATAAAATTATCACTACTGGCGAAGGTGGAATGGTAATTACTGATGATGAAAAGATAACTTCGAAAGTAAAAATACTAAGAGATCATGGCATGGCAAAGGATAAAAAATACTTCCATCCCATGATTGGCTTTAATTATCGGATGACAAACCTTCAATCAGCTATTGGAGTAGCACAATTAGAAAAAATCGATAAAATATTACAAAAGAAAAAAGAAATTAATAACCTATATAACTCTTTATTAAGTGAAGTAAAAGGTATTATCCTTCAAGCTCATAATGAAAAATCAGAAAGTGTATGCTGGATGTATTCTGTGTTAATAGACGAAAAAAGTTGTAAAATATCTCGAGATGAATTAATATGTAAGTTAAAAGAAGTAAAAATTGATACCAGACCTTTTTTCTATCCAATACACATAATGCCTCCTTATAAAAGTAATGAGAAATTTCCTGTTGCCGAAAGTATATCAAAACAAGGTATTAGTTTACCATCAAGTGTAAATTTAACGCCCAAAGATATTGAAAGGATAGTAATGAGTATTAAAAAATGTATTCAAAGGTAATCATAAGTTATGGATATAGATTTAAATAAGTGGATTAAAGTTATACAGGGATATTCCTCGACTAAAAATGAGATATTAGCGGTTTATTTGTTTGGCTCTATATTAGAAACTACTGATTTTACACAAATTGAAGATATAGATATTGCATTTTTACTTGAAGGAGATGAATCCGTTAACACATTTGAGAAAACGATTGAATTAAATGCTGAACTTTCTCAACTATTGAATTTCGATAAATTTGATATAGTAATTTTAAATGATGCTCCACTACCCTTTAGATATGATATTATTACTCAAGGAAAACTTCTCTATTCTAAAAATGATGAGTTAAGGAGAGATTTTGAGTCTTTATCTACAAAAAAATACTTTAAATTTAAACCTTATTTAGAACATTATGATAAATATATGGAATCAAGATTAACAAGAGAGGAAGGAGAGAATATGTTTAACAAAGAAATAGTTTTCCAACGGGCAAATATGTCTGAAAGTGCATTAAAGAAATTGACTAAATTACAGAGTCTGCCAGAGACTATCTTTTTAACCGATGCTCAGAATATAGCTTTAGCTGAACATTACTTACGAATAAGCATTGACTCTTTAGTAGACCTGGCTACTCATATTATAGCGGTTAAAGGATTGGGTAGACCTGGAACTTCTAAAGATATAGTCAATTATTTAACTCAGGCAGAGGTAATACCACAAGACTTTGTTAAGCCTACATTGAGATTGATAAAGCTACGGGATAGATTAATTCATCTATATTGGGAAGTGGAATCACCAGAGATATATGATGTTGTCCAAAAGGAACTTACTAATATCTCTAAATTTCTCACTTATCTATTAAAATATGTTGAAAAAGAATCAAGTCCACAAGAAGAAATAAAAATTGAGGAAGCGCAGATGTAACCGTTCAGAGTCTATGGAGTGCAATGGCTTGCTACTGCTTTTACATCAAAAGTAAATTTTTCGACCTGTACGGTTAGGTTCGCTAATGAAAATGGAACTTTCATCTCACACTACAAGAAAGAGAGAAACTGATAGAAATATAATGGAAATTTATAGAAATTGATTGAAACCTGTTCCTGACAGGTTCAGGAATTAGAAATTAAGTCTTCATTTCTTTCCCCAATTTCTAATTTCATATTCATTTTTTAACCGCAAGCTTTCGCGCTAAAGTGAGCAGTTTCTAAAATCGCAATTTGTAACGGTGTTGAGTATAAATAATCTGGTTGGAGCAAGGAAAATAGAAATAAAAACCCAGCTTTAGTCTTTAATGAAGCCAAAGCTGGGTTAATTTTACAAAAGGTATATCCTTTACTGTTTTGAAACTATGGAGTAAATGTGAATGTCTCAATGTCTGTGCTGAAATAATCAAGTGTAATTGGACATGCTAATCTTCCACCTGCTTCATAACTTCCTGCAGGTTCACTACCCTTAAATGTATAAGCAGGAATTAGAGGTTTTACAACATCCAATTCTGGCGGTAAAGTAACATTAGGAACATTCAATAATGATTTTAGCTTGCCATTTGGAAATCTTACCCAACATTTTACCTCTACAGCCACTTTCTCATTACCATTAGCAAATCTCATCTTTCCCATCAGAAAAGGTCTTTCGTGATCTTCTCTCTGACTTTCAACCAACGCATATCCAGGAACTTATCAATATCAATAAAAAGTTAAACCACCTTAAATCAAAGTGGTCAG
>JBFMDD010000106.1:0-2337 GCA_040754115.1 bacterium | reverse complement strand
GAAGCTATAAGATAATTGGAGATGGAGATTATGATAACTATCTTGCATTGATTTCAAGAATGAAAATAGGAAAATGAAGGATGATAATGATAAAAAATCAAAGGAAAACATTATCAGCTTTTTAAAATATAAAAAGAAGGAGATTTAAAGTGGCAGATTTAGATCAGATAAACTTACAATTGGGGAAAATTGAGCAGGCTATAAATGGATTAGGGGCAAAGGTAGAGGAAGTTAAACAATCAGTATCAAAATTAGCTGAAGAGGCCGGACAATTACACATAAAATTTGTTTTAGTAGAAAATCAAGTAGAAGAATGGAAAGGGTTACATCTTCCTCAGTGTGTAGAAGATGTAAATAATCTAAAAAAATTAGGTATTTATAATGTGGTTAATAATTTCAAGGCTATGTGGTGGGTAGTATCTTTGGTTGTAACAGGCATGGTAGGAGTGTTAATTAATACTATTATAGGATTTTTAAAATGAAAGACAATTTTAAAAAAGATGAGCAATTATCTTATAATTTTTGGTATTCTGAATTAGTCCGAACCGAACATAGACAATTTTTAGAAAAAAATTGGATAGAAGGATTGCAATATGTTAATAATGCACGAAAATTATGTTTTGACATATTACAACCTATTAGAGATTATTATGGTAAGCCACTAGTAAGTCACTCTGCATTTAGATGTAGAGAATTAAATAAAGCGGTTAAGGGAAGTCCTAAAAGTCAACATATTCTTTTTGAAGCCTGTGATTTTCACATCGTAGGTGAAAAATTAGAAGATGTTTGGGAATGGATTTGGAAAAAGAGTGGACTAATGTTTGGTCAATTGATTTTAGAGGGATGGACTGTAGGGCATCCTTCGTGGATACATATTTCGTTATGCGGAAATAGACCTCCTGATAAATGCCAGGAAGTCTGGACTTTTTCTGGAGGAAAGTATAGTAGGATTGCTTAAATTATGGATCCTTTGTATGAATTACATTATCAAATTTTTAAATCTATTTTGCAACATTGGAGGGATAAGACAATGGCAAAGAAGAAAGTAGAAATCGAATTTTCTAAAGTAGAAGTGATAGATGATGAAGGGAGTCTGGCGACACGAATACCGCCGGATATAGCTAAGAGGATGGGTATAAAAGAAGACAATATTTTAATGTGGGGGAATATAAACAAGGTAGCTACGATTTATAAATTTACTAAACGATTACCTGAGGGTGCAGAAATACTTCTAATAGAGGGTTGAAATGTTTGACCAGAAAAGAGCACATCTATTAGCACAAGTATGTGCAATGGTGTATAGCGATGAGCCAGAAGTTCTTCCAGAAGTTTCAAGGATTTTAGGGACTAGATTGGATATTTATCCCATGTTTGTGAAAGACACACAGGCATTAGGTATCGTTAACGACAAGGAGTTAATAATAGCATTCAGGGGCACAGAGCCAGATTGTGTCAATGACTGGCTTACAGATATTAATATTAAGCGAACAGATGGGATACATAGAGGATTTAGAAAAGCCTATCAAGACATAAGAAAAAATATTCTTGGTTTAGTTAGAGAACATATAAAAAAAGAGATATATTTAACAGGGCATAGTCTTGGTGGTGCATTAGCAATTATATGTGCTTTAGATATAGCTTGGGCGAATATTAAAGGTATTTATACTTTTGGTTCACCCCGAATATTTAATCGTAAGAAGGTAGAGATGTTTGATAATCTCTATCGTAATACATCCTACCGCATTGCCAACAATTGTGATATTGTTACTCGAATTCCTACAAGGATAAGCGGTTATCACCATGTAGCACAATTAGTCTATATTGACAATGATGGTAAGATACATACAGGAGACAATGCGTATGGATTTTGGCAGACTTTCTGGGATAGGATAGAAGGACGATTAGAAAGCCTGTCTCACTTAAGGTTAGCTGATGGTATCGATGACCACGCTATAGCCAAATATATCAAGTTATTGAAATCTTAGGAGGATTAATATGAAACTAATCTATATAGGACAAGGAGAGGAAATACAAAATCCGCTTATTAAGGGAATTATTTACAGAAATATTCCTTTTGAAATTGAGGATAGTATTGGTGAAAAATTATTAAAGTATATAGGATTTGAAGTAGTTAAAGAGGAAACAAAGAAGAAGACAAAGGAGGTTTAATACAATGGCAGATTTATTTGGAGCTAAGAGTCAGCTTGGTATAGGATTTGAGGCTACGCCGGGAACGAAGGCATCAAGCCTTATTTCTTATAGATTTGATGTAGAATTACCGCTAAACTTCAAAATTGAACGAAATATGATTGACAGAGCAATAGTGCGAGGTTCAGC
>JBFMDD010000105.1:0-3577 GCA_040754115.1 bacterium | reverse complement strand
CGTCCAATACCACTTATATATGGGAATTCAAATTATTCATACTACTTTGTCGCAGAGGATGATTACGGTGTGGTAGGTACACCAACTGCTACCTTCACTGGACCTGTGGTTACTGGTGGAATAAATTTTAGACCAGAGCTATTCTGGTTAGGGACAGAATCATACATATCAGATGGAATAGCTCCGGAGATAGGGACGCCGGGAACTGTCTTTACTTTCAAGGTTAGATATCGAGATTTAAATGATAATCCACCAAAACCTGGATATCCGAAGTTGCATGTTGGAAATAATGGTAATTGGAGAGAGTTACAAATGACATGGGTGGATGATGGAATTGGGGGGACACGAAGTTGTGGAATCTATATGGCTACTACTACATTACAGATAGGAGGATATAAATATTGGATTGAAGCTTATGAGGATCATACTGATAATAATTCTGTAAAACTTCCTATAAGAGGAGAGATGAGTGGTCCTGTGGTGACATACGCTCCTATTCTTACATGGACGAATGAATCAGGATTTGAATCTGATGGTGTCAGCCCTGATTACGGAACAGTATCTACTACTCCATTTACATATAAGGTAAGATATTATGATGCAGATGGTGATGCGCCACAATATGTTCAGGTATGGATATATAAAGATGGGGTAAGGATACATGGTAGTCCATTCTCAATGAGTTTAGAGCCAGGTAGTGGGCATAAAGCTGATGGTTACTATAAAGTTAGATTTGATTGCTTTACAGAACCAGGGACATATTCTTATGTATTCAAGGCAATAGGGAGAGATGGTGTGATGGCTATAGGTACTGCTACAGTAGGTACTATGACAGGACCTATTGTAAGGTCTGAATTTGTAAGTGCACCATCTATTAAACCACCTGTTGTTGCTGAAGAACTGAAATTAATAGATGCCTATAACTGCCCGAACCCAACTTATACTGGAGAGACAAATATAGTAGGTGTACTGGATACAACTGTTAAAGTTACCGGATTAAAGGTGATAGTAAATATCTATGATATTGCGGGTGATTTAGTCTGGAGTTATGAATCTACTATGGAGACAGATACACGCAAGAGATTTGGTCAGCCGGATAAACAAGCAGTGGTAGTTCCATGGAATTGTAGAAATGATGTAGGAGAAGAAGTAGCTAATGGTGTGTATATCTTCAGGATAATTGTGTCCAGAGACGGTAAGACTATGTCTAAGATAGGTAAGATTGCTGTGATTAGATAAAAACAAACCACGAATTATACGAATTACACGAATTTAAAAGATGGAAATTGAGGAGGTAAAAGTCCATAAAAAATTTAAAACAAGAGGATTAGAATTAGGAATAATAATAAATTATGGGTTGCCATCATTAGAATATAAACGGATTATAAAATAAAAAAATTCTATAATTCGTATAATTCGTGGTTAGAAGAAAAAAGATGAAGGAAGAGAAAATAGTTTATAAGGAACTTTCTTATAAAATAGTTGGGATAGCGATGGAGGTACATAGAGAATTAGGTTGTGGATTTCTTGAATCTGTATATGATGAAGCCTTTGGAATTGAATTAGAAAGAAGTAGTTTGTCTTTTGAATATCAAAAAGAATTACCAATATTTTATAAAGGGAAAAAATTAGAAAAACAATTTAGAGCCGATTATCTTATAGAAAAAGAGATTTTGGTAGAGAATAAAGCAACTAAAGGTATTACGGAAATTGATGAGGCTCAAATACATAATTATTTAAAGGTAACAGGATTAAAACTGGGAATAATAATAAATTATGGATTACCATCATTAGAATACAAACGGATTATAAAATAAGAACCACGAATTGGACGAATTAAGCGAATTAAAATTCGTGAAATTCGTGGTTAAAAAATTCGTCTAATTCGAGTAATTCGTGGTTAAAAAAAAGAAGGTGATTAAAATGAAACAGTTACTTATTACTTTTATCATTATCTTTATTTGTTTGCCAGTTAGTGGTTACAGCGAGACAGGTGATGCCGGGCAGGCGGCACGCTATCTGCGGATAGGCGTCGGTGCTAGAGCATTAGGTATAGGTGGAGCATTTGTATCAATTTGTGATGATGCATCTGCTACTTATTGGAATCCAGCAGGATTAACACAGTTAACTCAACGCGAGATGACCTCGATGGCGTCTCTAATGTCGCTTGACCGTAGATATAATTTCCTTAATTATGTTGCTCCTCTTGCGGATAGGACGAATACAATAGGTTTTTCATTGATAAACTTTGCAGTAAAAGATTTGCGAGAGTTTGTAAAGAAAGGTGAGATAGATGAGGAAGTAGGTAGATTTAATGATACGGAAAATACATTTATGGTCTCCTGTGCTCGAAAGTTAAATGATAAATTAGCTATTGGTGTTAATCTAAAATATCTAACTCAACAGATGAATCCTACAAGGATTGACCCGAAAGGAAGACCTAAGGCAAAGGGATTGGGGATAGATATTGGTACACTATATAAACTTTCGGATAATATTAATGTAGGATTGATGCTGCAAGATATACGCAGTTATCTTAAATGGGAAACCGACCATGGGGATAGATTACCGTTAGTGGTAAAATTAGGAGTGAGTACAAGACTATTTGACGATAGGTTAACTTTATCTGCAGACTTAGAGCAGATAGAGGATAACCATCGCACAAGAATATATGCTGGATTAGAATACTGGCTAAGAGAAAATATAGGTTTAAGAGGCGGTATATTTGATACAGAGCCTACCGCTGGGTTAAGTTTTATATTTCCCCTCCAAACACTTAACCTTCAATTAGACTACTCATTTGCCCCGGATAGATTTTCTGACTTCAAAGATAATATCTCTGGCTCAGAAAGATACAACCACCGCTTCTCTTTATCTGTTAAGTTTTAATCCTCCATTTTTCATTCCTTACACATTTTTTCTTTTTTTATTGTTGACAAATTGTTGGTTGTATGATATTATAAATAGAGAGTTGAAACTATAGTTTCAGGTGGTAATTTACCGCAGAGACGCAGAGGAATAGAGAAAACAGTTGACTATACAAAAATTTACGAAAGCCCAGTGAAAGTGAAGCAAAAATAAAAATGGCAAAAACAGCTGTTGTCAATGAAGAAAGGTTACAAGAAAGATACCTTACAAGAGGAGAGGAGTTTTTCTATCTTTCCGAAAGGATTAATGAGGTTAAACGAGATTTAACTGATGATATTCGGGAAATTAAGGAAACCATTAGAAAATTAGAGGAAAAGATTAGTGGATTAGAGGAAAAGATAGATAGTAAGATAGAATCCTTAGAAAACCACATTATTCAAATATATAAGTGGATAGTAGGCTGCTTTATTGGTACTATTACTATATTAGGTGGCTTGATGACTGTTTTGAAATTTGTGGTTAGATAAAATTTTAGGTGGTGTCTGAAAATAACTCTAATAGTGAAATCTATACAGATTTGGTGTAAAAAAGGGGATAAGGAGGAAGCCTCTCGGATAAAAATAAGGTTCAAGGAGAAAGGAGCAAGGTAGAGTAACCTTGTTCCTTGCACCTTGATCCTTGTTCCTTCAGTGGGGGTGAAGAAGGAATT
>JBFMDD010000104.1:0-4963 GCA_040754115.1 bacterium | reverse complement strand
TGTTTTTTACTACCAATTTCAATCAATTTCTATAAATTTCCATTATATTTCTATCAGTTTCTATTTTTCTTGTAGTGTGAGATGAAAGTTTCATTTTCATTAGTGAACTTAACCATACAGGTCGATAAATTTCTATTCATACCTATCCCATACCGTATGTTCGCCAACAGGAGTAGGTTTTTTACCTTCTCTTTTCTTTTTCTCACTTTCTCTTCTTGCTTTTTCAATGGCATCTTTACGGATTATAGGATGTATTTTTAAGAAAGCCTCTACCACTTTGGGATCAAATTGTTTACCTGACTGATCTTTTAATTCCTCTATTGCCTCCTCATCTGGCATACTTTCACGAAAAGCGCGGCTTGATGTTATTGCGTCAAATGTATCAGCAACAGCCAAAATCCTTGCCAGAAATGGTATTTTATCTCCTGCTAATCCATCTAAGTAACCTTCCCCATCATATCGCTCATGGTGATGGTAAATGATAGGAATAACATCCTTAAGAAACTCCAATGGTCTTAATATTTGAGCACCAAGGAATGGATGATTTCGTATCTCACGGTGCTCATCAATACTCAATTCTTTCTCTGTCTTTAGTAAAATACTCTCCTTTATACCTATTTTACCAATATCATGCAAAAGGGAGGCTACCTCTAATGTTCTAATGTCCTCTTTGGAGAGATTTAATTGTTTCCCAATCTCTACTGCATACTTTGCTACGGTATCAGAATGTCCTTTAGTAAATGGATCTCTTGTTTCAATTACCAATGAAAGAGCTCGTAGTGTATCCATACTATGTTTTTGTACATCTTGATATAACCTTGCATATTCAATAATAATGGCTGATTGCTCTGAAATAGTAGTTAAAATATCAATATCTTGTTCATTAAAAGGGGTATCATTGAGTTTGGTAGAGACAGTTAAAGCTCCAGCCCTCTTTTTTCTCATATTAAGAGGAACACTAAGATATGATTTTTCAATATAGATATTTTTCTCCTCTTGTGTCAGGGTTGTATCTTCTGGTAAGTTGTTAATCATAAGTGGGGTATTAGTTTGTATTACTCTTCCTGCAATTCCCTGTCCTACTTCCAATTTTTCCTCTCTTTCTTGCTCCATGAAAGTCAATCCATAGGAAGCCTCTAACTTAACATTGCCATCTACATCCAATAAAGATAATGAAGCCTTCTTAACCCTTAATACCTTAGAAGTCAATTCTACAATTTGAGGTAGAAGTTCCTCTACCCCAAATACCGAGACAATCATTTTATTTACCGCTTGAACTGTAGATAGTTGCAATGCCCGTCGCTTTATTTCCTCAAATGCTTCAGCATTACTTAATATGATGGCTATTTGATTAGCCATGATAGATATCATTCGCTCGTCTTCACTGGTAAAAGAGCCTGATGGTAATTTATTCATAAATTTCATTACCCCAATTACTTTTTTATCCTTAATGATTGGGATAGCGATTAAACTCTTTACATATAGGTCTCCTATCGGTCTAAATCTTGTGTCTTTACGCACATCATCAAGTATTACTCCTTCTCCTTTTTCACCTACCCAGCCAACTATACCCTCACCCTTTTTAAATTTGAGTGTTTTAAATAAATTTTCGCTTACTCTTTTTTTACCCTGGCCAACTTTAACTACATACTCCTTCCTATCTTCATCCCATAGAAATACTAATCCTAACTCTGCATTTATCACCTCATTAATTATATTTACAGATAGTGCTAAAATTTCTGTTGGATACATAGTTAAAACCATTTTACTGGCTACTTGTTGTAACCCTGTTAATTCTTGTAATCTACGATTTGTCTGAGTATATAGTTTGGCATTCTCAATTGCAGAAGCAGCTGCTTGTGAAATTGCAGTAATTAGTCTTATATTTTCTTTCACTAATGCGTGTTTATCTTGCGAGACAACACTTAAGATTCCAATTACCTTACCTCTTGCCACTAATGGGATTAACATAATGGATTCTATTTTCCCCGTACAAACAAGTATTCTTAAATCCTGTATATCATCTATTGAAGAAAAAGAAAGGGTTTTTCTTTCTTCCAATAATGATTTTAGTTTTTCCTTTACTTCATCTTTTAACTCCAATGTTGTTTCTGATGTTTTATCTTCTCCAAAGCCACGATCGGATATTCTATTTAATTGATTCTTCTTTTCATCATATAATGAGATGCTTACTCCTAATAGTGGGAATAAAGTTGTTATTCTCTCTAAGATGACCTTGAAGATTTCTGAAAGACTAAGTGTAGAAGAGATAGCTGTACTGATAACATAAAAACTTGACAATTCAGTTACTCGTTGAGTAATCATTTCATAGAGTCGGGCTGTTTCAATAGCTATACTTACCTCATTTGCTAATGTACAGAGTAGATTCAAGTCAGATTCTGTAAATATCCCAGAGCCTACTCGATTACTGATATTAAATACACCAATTAATTTATCCTTAAGAATTAATGGGGCACACATAGCATCTTTAACCCCACTCTCTGGTTTAACAGATTTAAAACGAGAGTCTTCCACCTTACCAATGAGTAATAATGGTTCTCTTTCCTTTGCTACCCAACCAGTTATACTGCCATCTCCTGGCTTTTTAACGGTGTTTTTAATAATTTCTTCAGTCAATCCTTCAGATGCTTTAATAGTCAACTCATCAGTAGATTCATCTAACAACATAATAGAACCATGCTGAGCCTGGAATACTTCACTTGCTTTCTTAAGGATTAAATTTAAAACCTGTTGTAGTTCCCTCCCTTCACTAATGGTTTTACTTATCTCATATAAAACAGATAAGGCATTAGCAGCTGTTTTTAACTCAGTATATAATTTAGAAGTCTGCAAAGAAACAGCAGCCTGGGAGGCTAAAACCATAAATATCTTCTCATCTGCTTCACTAAACCCCTCTTCACGCTTTGAATTAAATACATTAATAACCCCTATGGTCTTCTCTTTATACTTTAATGGAGCAGAAAGCTGAGACCTTAAATCCTGTTTTAATGGATTAACAAATCGGGTATCTTTGCTCAAATCAGGTATATTTTGGAGTTTTCCTTCTTTAGCCACCCAGCCAGTGATTCCTTCACCTATTCTTACACTTGATTTAGCTAATTTTTCTTCATGAGGGTATGTTCCTTTACATACAACATCTCCTGAGATATCATCAATTAACCAAAGAGAAGCCTTCTCAGATGAGGTTATGGTGATAGCACCTTCCATAATTAAATTTAATTGTTCTTTGAGGTCAAATTTTGAAGTGATAGCCTGTTCGATTCTGAGTAATGCCATAGAACTGGTAATTTCGCGTTGTAAAGCCTCTTTAGTCACACCATAAAGCCCAGCATTTTCTAATGCAGTAGCAGCCTGTGCAGAGAAGATATTAAGTAATTCTATTTCTTCTGATGTAAATATTCGAGTTGTCTTAGAATAAAGCCCTAAAACTCCAGTTACCTCATCCCTTACTTTTAGTGGAAGCCCAAGATATGATACAAATCCTTCATCCTTTACCCAGGTAGGAGTTCTTGGTTCTTCTGATAGGTTGTGAATAGATAATGATGTTTTATGATTGACAATCCAATTACTAATTTCTTCCTTGGAGCCTATTTTTGCCATGTCTGTTTGAATACCTTCTTTAGCCTTAGGGATTACCCCTTCCTTCATCTTTCCTCTCAGTCCAACTAAGCAACCATCTACTTGTGCTAATTTGATTGTTGCCTTTGGAATCAATTCTAGAATTTCATTCATATGAAGTGTAGAGGTCAACTGAAAAGCTATTTCTTGGAGGGTAGCAAGTTGTTCTGCGCGCGCTTTACTGTGCTTTTCATCACTTCGAGCCTTTATGGTGATGAAATTATGTATAACCAGGATGATTACGAGGAAAGACACAGACATCCATAAGACAGTTACATTTTGGAAGAAGAAAAAACTTAAAATGACAAATCCAACTACTACTATTCCTACAACCCAATTAAGTAGTTTCTCAAAGTCATTTCTTTCATAAGGCGCTATTTTATCTTCTAAATTAACCGCAGTGTGTTTTCTATAGGGATTAAAAAACCATAGATTATTGATTACCTTCTTTACAATTTCTTTCATCTTATGCTTTATAATAGCAAATATTTTAAATTTAGTCAAGGAAAAAATAACCACTGATGAACACAGATATACTTTTAGATGTTTTGAGAGGGTTCACTTTAGTGTGAAAGTTTGCGGATTGAAATTAGAAATTGGAAATTAGGGAGAGAAATAAAAGCCAATTTCTAATTTCCAACAAAAATCACAAGGAAAACGATAAAAACGAATCGTCCCGAATTGCTAAATTGGATTGAGTACCCATGTTTGAAAAAAATCTAAAAACCCCAGCCCTGGTTTTATTAAAAGCCAGAGCTGGGTTAATTTTATAAATGATGTTTTCTCTCCATTAAACTATGGAGTAAATGTGAAGGTTTTGATGTCCGTGCTGAAATAATCAATGGTAATGGGACATGCTAATCTGCCACCTACCTCATACTTTCCTCCAGGTTCACTACCCTTAAAGGTATAGCCAGGAAGTAAAGGTTTTACAACATCCAATTCTGGTCGTAAAGTAACATTGGGAATATTTAGAAGAGATTTTAACTTGTCATTTGGAAGTCTTAACCAACATTTTATCTCTACATTCACTTTCTCATTACCATTAGTCACATGCACATCAATAGTTAATGTATCGTTAGTATGAAATTCAGTATCATTTAACTCCATGAAAATCGCTAACACCTTACTGTATTCATCCGCACCCATATCTACTACATCATTGATTATTCTCGGCTCACCATCCATATCCATCTCTGGTAGTGCTGGAGCAGTATTTGATCCTACATCAATACATGGAGAGGTTGGTCTTAGATGATAATCTCCATTTGCCTCATTTACAAATTGTGGAGGCTCGGATATATCATTGTCTCCAGCCACACAA
>JBFMDD010000103.1:0-3047 GCA_040754115.1 bacterium | reverse complement strand
GTTAATGACCCCCTGGGTTGTCTTTTGGGACTCCAAAATGTCAACAGAAACAAAAAGATGGCAAGAAATGAGGTAAAGCAATGCCTGGGACCATAGATATAGCCTTAAGTCCTACGCAACGCTCTCATATTGATATACTCGGGTATAGGTGGGACAAAGACCGTTACCTGCATGGCTACTACTACGACTATTCTGCAGGGCTATGGGATTGGCTATCTTGCCTCTCCTCAAGACCAATCGGTTTTCCCTACCGCTACCCTATATTATAACTACGAAGTGAGTAATTTAAGTAATGGCACGGATACTATTACTATTTCTGCGACTACGCTTGAAGGAGCTACCTGGTCTGTTTCTTTAATTGATGATACTAATCAGGATGGTTTCCATCAGGATACCGAAAACACGCCGTTACCAAGCCAGATTACCTTGAGGCAAAATGAAAGTCATAAATTTTTCCTGAAGGTAGATGTCTCAATTGCCGGGTCGGCTACAATCAGGGTAAAAGCCAATTCATCTCAATCTGATAGCTGGGGAGATGTAGACGAACGACAGGATTTAACCTTGACCTTTGCCAGAGGCTATGGTGTCCAATTAACCAGCCCTGCGGATTTACAGGGTAGTCCTTCTACTACTGTTTATTATACATATCAACTAACTAATACAGGTAATGCAACAGATACCATTACTTTGTCAGCAAGGAATATTGCAGGTGGGACATGGACTTTAACAATTCTAAGAGATGATAACCAAGATGGTATCCATCAAGAAACAGAAACTACTCAAATTGGTAGTATTACATTAACTTTAGGACAGAGTAATTACTTCTTCTTAAAGGTAGATATACCAGCAGTAGAAATAGGTGCTACCTCAACAAATAAGGTTATTGCCTCATGCTCTGGGACTGACACCGTACCTTGGGGACATGAAGATACAGTAGAGGATATAACTATTACGATGTGCTCTGCACCAATTCCTAACTTTACCTTAGAAAAGTATGTTTTCCCAGCAGAGCCACAATTACCAGGTGCTACCTTGACATATACATTGAAGTATAAGAATGTGGGCAATGCCGAGGCTATTAATGTCAAAATACAGGATGTCATTCCTGCCTGGGCAAGTTATGTTGCTAATAGTGGGAGAGGGACAGTTGGAACAGGTGGTGGAGATAGTATCACAGTATATATTGATCCTCCTAATGTTATTAACTTTATAATCAATGGTACTGTTCAGCCACAAGGTTATGGTGAATGCAAGTTTGATGTCGTGATTAAGTAAGGAGAGGATGTAATAATGTCAGACCCAGTTATAGAAGAGATAAAAGAAATTTTGAAAAGGATTACAGAAAAACAAGAGATAGTTGCTAAAGAACAACAAGAACTTACATTAAAACAACAACAGACAGAAAAAGAAATAGATAGACTTACTAAAAAAACAGATGCACAAATAGAAAAAATAGATGCACAAATAGAAAAAACAGATAAAGAGATAAAAAAAGAGATAAAAAAAGTCAATAAAATGGTAGGAGATTTAACAGATGGTTGGGGTAAGTTTGTTGAAGGATTAGTTGCTCCATCTATACCAAAAGTATTTAAAATATTAGATATAGATGTATTTGATATATCCACAAGACGGACTCGACGGAAAAATGGGAATGAATTAGAGGTAGATATTCTTTGTCTTGGGAGAAGGCAAGATGGAAAAGAGGTAGTATTAGTGGCAGAGGTAAAGAGTGATTTACAATCTAAACATATTGATGAATTTGTAACTGAAGAATTACCAGAATTTAAGAAATTTTTTGATGAATATCAAGATAAGGAATTAATAGGTATAGTTGCAGGGTCAAGATTAGGAGATGGTGTAAAAAAATATGCAGAAAAGCTCGGATTATACATTTTAGCCCCATCGGGAAATATAATGAAGTTACTTAATAAGCCTGATTTTAGACCTAAGGCGTGGTAATAAATGGCATAGGTGTCATAGAAAAATATCCTACCAGGTAATGCTCAATTACCAGGTGCTACTTTGACCTCAGTTCTGAAGAGTAAATTTCGACCTGTGCAATTAGATTGATTCACCGCAGAGACGCAGAGGGAAAATAAATGTAAAATGTAAAATGGGAAATGAAAAATGGGAAATTTTAGCATTTCGCAAGACTCGACACCCTTTGGTTACGCATTCTCATTTTACATTTCTCATTTTACATTTCTCATTTTACAGTGTCCATTTTACATTGATTACATAGGTCGAGATTTTTTACTCTTCAGGACTGCTTTGACCTATACCTTGAAGTATAGGAAGGTAGGTAATGCCAAGGCAATTAATCTCCAGATAGCGGATGTCATTCCTGCCTGGGCAACTTATGTCGCCAATAGCGGGACAGGGACAGTTGGAACAGGTGGTGGAGATAGTATCACAGTATATATTGATCCTCCTAATGTTATTAACTTTTAATCAATGGTACTGTGGTTCTGTTCAGCCACAAGGTTCTGGAGAATGTAGGTTTGAGGTAGTGATCAAATAAAATGGGACATAGTACTCTGTTGAGTAAATTTTGCAACATTTTTTAATTTGGAGGCCTCAACTTGTTGAGGTGATACCTTTATTTTACCCCAAACAAGTTTGGGCTTCCATTTTATTTTGTTGCATTATTTCTTAAACACAGTCCTAGATACACACAGACTATACTCAACAGGGGCATGATCTGTGATTTTTGTAGCTTAGATTCTCAGTTCCAGTGTTTCACGGTTGAGAAGGATTAAAAGGATTAACTTTCTAACCTTGAACCTTTGAACCTTGAATCTGACAACCGAAGCAGATACAGAATCGTAAATTATGCCCTCTTCAAGTATAAATGGATTAAGAGAAGGAGGAAAATATAAAATGGATATTGCTAAGATTATAGAAGGAGTAGGTAATTTACTCCTCCCTAAAATAGGTGAATTGGCTTCCAGAATGGATAGGATAGAGGGAAGATTAGATGGAATGGATGAGAGATTTAAGGGAATAGAGGGAAGATTTGATGGAATAGAAGGAAGATTTGATGGAGT
>JBFMDD010000102.1:0-2384 GCA_040754115.1 bacterium | reverse complement strand
GGTTGACTGTTTATTTAGGATTTGCTACCCAAGTGTTAGCCTTTGACCTTGAGTGGAAAAGGAATGCAGATATGCTTACTGGACGAAGGTGGTTAGCAGCAGCTGCACTTAATGGTAAGATTTATGCAATTGGAGGAAGTGGAGGAGAAAATGTAGTTGAGGAATTTGACCCAAGTGTGGGACTAAATGGTACCTGGACGACTAATGCACCTATGCCTACAGGACAAGGGGTGTAGCAGCCACTACACTTAATGGTAAGATTTATGCTATGTGATTTTAAAAGGTAATTCAAAAAATGGCTAAGAAGAAAAAGAAGGGTAAAAAAACTAATAAGCCTAAAAATATTAAAAGAGGGATTTTTTTTGAGTTAGTTAAATTGGTGAAAAAGGAATATGTTCTTCTGGGAGGTATTTTATTTGTAGGTATTCTTCTACGACTGGTATATATCTTTCAATTAAAGAATAATGACCCGTACTTTTTTGCCCCACACGCAGGTGATGATACATATATGTATGTTAATGCAGCGAAAGAAATACTTGATGGAACCTTCCCTAAAACACCTTTTGGTTATAATCCTTTGTACTATTACTACTTAGCCCTATGTTATCTTATCTCTGGTTATAATTTAGTCTTTCCAAGAATAGTTCAATTTACACTTGGAGTTGTTACCTGTCTTTTGACTTATCTTATTGGCAAGCAACTTTTTAATAAACCTATTGGTATGATAGGGGCATTACTTTGTGCTCTATGTGGCACATTGATATTTTATGAAGGAGTACTTTTATCTACTGCACTAACTACATTTTTTAGTTGTGCATCTTTATTTTTCTTTCTCAGAGGTAAGGAAGAAGGGATAACAAAAAATCTTGTTTTGGGAGCAGTATGTTTAGGAGTAGCTACTCTTTCCCAGCCTAATGTAATTATCTTTCTTCCATTTATCTTGATATGGATGCTTACTACCTACAAAATACCTAAGAAAGAGATAATCACTAAATATGCGATTGTCTTATTAGCCTTTTTTATGACTATTTCACCTGTGACTATTAGGAATTGTATTTATGGTGGGAAATTTATCTTACTAACTACTGTTGGCGGATTTCAGTTCTGGATAGGTAATAATGAGCATGCACGAGGATCATTTGATTTTTGTCAGCCTTATTTAGATAACCTTCAGGAAAAGATGAAAGAAGAAGGAAGAGAGCTTTATTTAGCCGATGTATTAGATTTTGCAAAAAGAGAACCAGTGAAATTTATAAAACTGCAACTTAAAAAATTTTTATTATTCTGGGGAAGTTGGGATATTCCACATCAGGTAAATTATGATAACATTAAAGAAATTATTTCTTTATTAAAATCACCTCTTATCACCTTTGGAGGATTATCTATTATAGGATTAACAGGTTTATTTTTCTCTTTAAGACACTGGAAGAAATTCCTTTTACTTTATCTTTTTATTTTTGCCTATAGTTTTTCAGTAATAGCCTTTGTAGTAGTTGGTAGGTATCGCCCTCCAGTAATTCCTTGCTTAGCATCATTTGGAGGATTCACTATTTATTATTTTTATGAAAGGTTTAAGTTTAAGGAGTATAAAAAGATTGTTTTGCCAGGTATTTTATTGATTATTTTTACAGGAGTGGTAAATTCTCAACTCATAATCAAAAAACTTCAACCAATCCCACCGTATGGAACTTATATCAAAACTGAAGATGGATTTATTATTAAGGATAGTAGTGATGAGTGGCATGGAGGTAAACGTATAAAATTATATTCCCATTCTATAATTATTAAAAAGAAGTTTTTTATTGATAAGAATATTTCAAATATAAAATGTGGTACTCTTATTTTAAAGTTAGGAGCAAGAAAAGTAGGGGGTGTAGTAATCAAAGTTAATGGATACGAGTTGGCAAAGTTGGCTTGCCAAAATTTCTTCATTCAAGGAGGGATTCCTGCTGTAGGGTTAGTAGGGTCTATAAGAATTGAACCTATTCCTCTTTCCTTCTTAAAGAAAGGACTTAATACTTTTACCTTACAAGCAGTGGAAGGAGCATCTATAACTGTTCCAATTGATGATGTTTATAATTATGAGAGATCATCTGTATCTTTTGACGGAGGGGCTACATGGGAAAAGGTAAAAGGGGAGTATATGATGGAATTAGAGATAAAGAGAAAATGAAAGAAGAGAGCGTTGCAATCTGGTGTTTTAGTTATACTGCGGGTTTTGGGGGGTGAGTTTTGTGTAATAAAAGATGCCAAAGCTATAAAAAAGAGATAATTTGCTTAGTTGACATCAAAAAGAGGAGGTGTTATATAGTTGTAAGTTCAAAAAAGATTAAAGATTATTCCTGATTAAGCCGATTAAGACAACAGAAGTAAATTTTAAATTG
>JBFMDD010000101.1:0-3853 GCA_040754115.1 bacterium | reverse complement strand
ATACTCAACACCGTTACAAATTGCGATTTTAGAGACGGTTCACTTTAGCGTGAAAGCTTGCGGTTAAAAAATGGATATGAAATTAGAAATTGGGGAAAGAAGTGAAGACCTAATTTCTAATTTCCAAAAGAAATTACAGGGAAAACGAGGGAAATAAACCGTCCCTAAATATCTCAGTTAATGGCAGTGTCCAGTATAAATTTAAAGAATATATCTGCTTAAATCCTCATCTTTAATAATCTCTTCCAATTTACTACGGACATATTTGGCATCAATAGTTATCTCTTTAGAAGAGACATCTGGTGCCTCAAAAGATATTTCTTCAACCACCTTTTCTACAATAGTATGTAATCTACGCGCACCAATATTTTCAGTCTTTTCATTAATAACATACGCCATAGAAGCCATCTCGTTTATAGCATCATCAGTAAAGTTTATCTTTACATTCTCTGTCTCTAATAACGCAACATATTGTTTAATCAATGCATTTTGAGGTTGAGTAAGAATTTGTTTAAATTGTTCTTCTGTTAATGAGTTTAACTCAACGCGAATAGGAAATCTACCTTGCAATTCTGGAATTAAATCAGATGGTTTTGTATGATGAAATGTTCCAGCGGCAATAAACAGTATATGTTGAGTTCGTACAGGACCATGGCGTGTATTGACCGTTGAACCTTCTACAATAGGAAGCAGGTCCCGCTGTACACCTTCCCGAGAGACATCTGGTCCGCCACCTGGAGTACCACTTCCTGCTATCTTATCTATTTCATCTAAAAATATTATTCCTTGATTTTCTACGCGTGAGATAGCTTCTTTAGTTACCTTTTCAATATCAATCAGTTTTTGAGATTCTTCATGAGCTAATATCCTTCTGGCTTCTGCAACAGTTACCTTTCGCTTTTTAACTCTTGGTGGAAGCATATTACTCAATGCATCCGTTAATCCCATATCAATGCCTTCTATTCCACTGCCCGCAAATACTTCTATCATTGGTATCATCATTTCTTTTACCTCAATTTCTATCATCCTATTTTCCAGTTTCCCTTCGCGTAGTTGCTCTCGTAGTTTTTCACGAGTTGAGTTGAATCTCTGTGTAGTCTCTATTTCAATCTTTTCCTGATTAGATTCTTCTTGCTCTCCAAATGGGATAAAAGGGCCAATAAACTTCTTTCTGCCTCTCCCTTTTGGAACGGGTAGGAGAATATCTAATATTCTTTCTTCAGCTAATTCCTCTCCTTTACCTTTTACAGATTCAATTTCTTCGGATCTAACCATATTAAAAGTCAGATTAGTCAAGTCACGAATCATCGATTCTACATCTCTACCGACATATCCTACCTCAGTAAATTTAGTTACCTCTACTTTCAAAAAAGGCACTTTAGCTAATTGAGCAAGTCGTCGAGCAATCTCTGTTTTACCAATGCCAGTAGAGCCAATCATAATGATATTTTTAGGAGCTACCTCATCTCGCAACTCATCTGGTAGTCGTTGTCTGCGATAGCGATTTCGTAATGCAATAGCCACTGATTTCTTTGCCTCTTTTTGCCCGATGATGTATTTATTTAGCTCCTCAACAATCCTTTTAGGAGTCAACTCATCCATTTGTTCTTCCCTCCTCTCATCTAATTTTATATTCTGTGATTTCATTGATAAATACGCTACTTCTTCCTTTAGCCCGATAATAACCCCATAATGACGAATCACCAGTAAGAATAGACAAATTTGTTTTTTCCCCTAATATTATTAAAGAAGCATCTGTTATTCCCCATTCTAATAATTCCTGCAGATTTATCTCTATTATCTTAATTATCTCTTCTTGAAATTTATCATCACTTAAAAACTCTAACGCTAATCTCCAAAATTTAGATATTATTTCTTTATTTTTTATTTTTCTAACATGGTAATTCATTTCTGCAATAACATAAGGGGTTAAAAGAATAGATTCCGTACTAAATATGTAATCTCTCAAATTCTTATACTGCCTTTCATTTTTAATATATTGTAGATGTTTTATTGGAAAAGTTTTAAAGCAACTGGCTAATAAAAAATCCAATAACGGTCCTGTATCCATAATTATCTTTGTTGGGAATTCAGTCATTTACTTCCTCTCCTTTTCTCTTAAATTCTCTTATCTTTTCCTCTAACACCTTTCGAGGTATTTTATTTTCATCTAAAGTTACTTCTTCTAATAAAGTTACTCTTTCTATCATAGGTTTTTGGGCATTAACTTCTACTTCATATTCTATTCTTTCTCGAGCACTCATATGAGGAAGAAATGAGCACTTGATTATCCAGTGTTTTGTCTTTGAATCAAATTCTGTCTTTTTAATTCTAAAGTCGCAGACCATCAAATTGCCATGTACATTATCAAAATAATCCCTGACTAACTCTGATGCTTGTTTCCCATCTACTTTTTTATTTTCCATTATTTTTGTACCTCCATTTTTTACACTCCTAATAGGTGTCCTAATTTTTCCTTTTTTGTCTTTAGGTAATCAACATTGAATTCAGTTGGAGATATTTCTATAGGGACTCTTTCAACCACCTTTAATCCATATCCTTCTATTCCAACGATTTTACGAGGGTTATTGGTCAATAATCTAATGGTAGATAGACCTAATTCAGCAAGGATTTGAGCTCCAATTCCATAGTCGCGTAAATCTGGAGAAAAGCCTAATTTTTCATTTGCCTCAACTGTATCCATGCCTTTATCCTGTAACTCATAAGCCTTAATTTTATTCAGTAATCCAATTCCTCTTCCTTCCTGACACATATAAAGTAATACACCTTTTCCCTCTTTTTCAATCATTGTAAGTGCATAGTCAAGTTGTGAGCCGCAATCACATCGAGTGGATTTAAATACATCACCTGTTAAACATTGAGAATGGACTCGGACTAAAACATTCTTAGCTCCAAACACATCTCCTTTTATCAATGCTACATGAACATGCTTATCTATCAATGATTCATAGCCACACATTCTAAATTGTCCATAAGTACTTGGTAAGAATGCATCGGCTACTTTTTTAATCAATTTCTCTGATTTCCTTCGATAATAGATAAGGTCGGCAATCGTAATAATTTTCAGGTTATGTCGGTTAGCAAATTTTATTAAAGAAGGTAGTCGTGCCATTTGACCATCTTCATCCATTATCTCACAAATCACCCCTGCAGGGTAGCATCCAGCCAATTTAGCTAAATCCACACTTGCTTCTGTATGCCCAGCTCTTCTTAGCACACCACCTTCTACCGCCCGTAAAGGGAATACATGTCCAGGACGACTTAAATCCTCAGGTTTGGTTTTAGGGTTTAATACTGTCTTTATAGTATGAGCTCTATCATGAGCTGAAATACCGGTAGTTGTTCCATGCTTAGCATCAATAGAAACAGTAAATGCAGTCTCTAAAATATCTGTTGGCTCATGCACCATAGGATGAATCTTTAACTCATCCAATCTCGAGCCAATGATAGGTAAGCATATCAGTCCTCTTCCGTATTTAGCCATAAAATTTATATGTTCTGGAGTAACATATTCAGCTATACAGACTAAATCACCTTCATTTTCCCTATCTTCATCATCTACGACGATAATTAACTTACCCTGTTTAATATCCTCGATAGCCTCTTCAATTTTACTAAATACCATTGTAGTTCCCCCTTGCATTAATAATAGCACAAAATAAGGCAATTGTCAATAAAATTATTGGATGGCATAACCATTAATAAGGGAGAGCGTTGCAAATGACTTTTAGTTATGGTGCGGGTTTGGAAGAATTTTGGGTGATAAAAGATGCCAAAGCGATAAAAAAGAGATAATTTGCTTAGTTGACATCAAAAAGAGGAGGTGTTATAT
>JBFMDD010000100.1:0-4938 GCA_040754115.1 bacterium | reverse complement strand
CTCAGGAGTATATATCTACATCATTACTAACGAAGCAGGAGAGAAGATAATTGGTAAGGTTGGAATAATAAAGTAACAATGAAAATGTTCAGTATTGTTGAAGCCAGGATAGTTCTCCACAATTTTGCCACCTGTGCAGTTAGGTTTAAGATTATTATTCTTCCCTTACCTTAAAAATGTAAGCCTACTCATGACAGGCTCAGAAGGAAGATATGGAGATTATGAAATGATGGAGTAATGGAATGATGGAGTGGTGGAATGATGGTGTAATGGTATCCCCCAACATCCCAGTATTCCATAATTCCAATATTCCATTATTAATATCCCCTTATCTCTATAATCTCCATATCTCCTTTTGTTACACCACCTGAACTCTTACTAATTGTTAATTGTGAATTGTGAATTGTGAATTGTTAATTGTCAATTGTTAATTGTTAATTAAGAAGGAGGGAAGAGGCATGAAGTTTAAGTTCTTGATAATTAGCTTATGTGTACTAATAGAAGCTACATTATGCTGGGCAAAATCATCTCCCGGGAGTGCTGGTGCACCATTTTTAAAGATAGGTGTAGGTGCTAAGGCAGTAGCTATGGGTGAGGCTTTCTCTTCATTAGCAGATGATATTTCTACTGTTTACTGGAATCCGGCAGGCTTAATTCAACTTACTAAACCTGAAATATCCACTATGTACAATGACTGGTTTGAAGGTATTGGACATGGATTTTTAGGCTTTGGATTTCCTACTTCACGCAAAAAAGCAATAGGTTTTAGCATTATTCATCTGGGTGTAGGAGACATTCCTGGCTATACAGAGATAGATGATACACATTATGAAAGTACAGGCAACTTCTCTGCTCGTGATACTGCTTTTGCATTTACCTATGCAACTATTTTAACTGATGTTATATCTTTAGGAGTAAATATCAAAGGTATTGTGCAGAAGATAGAGAATGAGGAGGCATCTTCGTTTGCTATTGATTTAGGACAATTGTACCAACCACCTATTGAAGGATTGACTTTGTCTGTAGTCCTTCAAAATGTAGGTCCACGAATAAAATATTCGGTTGAAGGAGATAAATTGCCTTTGACACTTAAATTTGGCAGTGCATATAGGGTTGGAGTTCAACCTATGACTATCACCTGTGATTTAACCAAACCAGTAGATAATAACTGGAAGATAAATCTTGGCATGGAAGTATGGTTTAAAGACCTGATAGCCCTGCGAGGTGGATTTAATTCACAGGTATTTAAAGATTTAGGCACAGGGATTACCTGTGGGTTTGGATTCTCACTTAAACACTATCAGGTGGACTATGCCTTTGTACCTTATGATGAATTAGGTAATACACACCGCATTTCTATCACATTTAGATTTGATGTAAAATAATAGGTAATCGTTCAGGTGTAAGTAAGGGAAAATGGGAAGAAGATAAGAAGTTGAGAAGATGAGAAGATGAGAAGATAAGACTTTTAGCCAAAGCCAGAAGTCTTATCTTCTTATCCTATTAACTTCTTAACTTCTTTTCTTATTATGTTTCCCATTTTCCCTTCATTACACCCTGAACGGTTACGACTTCATGGCAAGCGTATAAAATGGCAATTATTACCTTAATTACAGATTTTGGCATACAGGATAATTATGTAGGGATAATAAAAGGGGTAATTTATTCTATCAATCAAGATGTAGAAATAATTGATATTACTCATCTTGTAAATTCTTATGATTTGAGAGAAGCTAATTTTATATTGAAATCTTCTTTTAAATATTTCCCTAAAGGAACAATTCATGTTGTAGTGGTTGACCCTGGAGTTGGTAGTGAGCGTGAGATTATTTTGATGCAGACAAAAAACTACTATTTCCTGGCTCCCAATAATGGTATTTTAGATTTTGCATTTGATAAACTTGAGGATATAAAAATTGTTGAAGTAACCAATAAGAAATATTTTTTAGATGAGATTAGTAGTACATTTCATGGAAGGGATATTTTTGCACCGGTTGCCGCTTACTTGAGTTTAGGCAAGCAGATTGAGGAATTTGGACATAAGATAAGTAAGATAAAAACTCTACCACCTGAATTTAAACCCAAATTTGATAAGGATAAAATAGTCGGAGAGATAATTTATATTGACCACTTTGGGAATCTGATTACTAATATTGTAAAAGAAGAGTTTACTTTTGAAGATTCGCAAGTATCAATTGAGGTAGCTGGCAAGCAGATAAAAGGTATCAGTCAAACATATAGTCAGCTACAACCAGCGCAGTTATTAGCTTTATGGGATAGTAGCAACCACTTAGAAATTGCTGCTAATCTTGCTAATGCACAACAATTACTCCAAATCGAAAAAGGAAAAGGTAAAGTAATTGTGAAAAAGGGACTGTGAATGAATGAAATTTATAGCTGATGATATGTTAGGTAAATTAGCCAAATGGCTAAGGATTCTTGGATATGATACGGTATATTATCGTACACAAAATGATTATGACCTAATCGAACGGGCACAAAAGGAAAATAGAATATTACTTACGCGGGATACTCAACTGTCAAAAAACTGGCTTGTACCGACTTTACTTATTAAAGATGAAATTATAGATGCACAACTTAAACAGGTAATACAAAGATTTAATCTGGAAATAGATGAACACCTCTTTTCAAGATGCCCAGTATGTAATACATTATTAATAGAGATTGATAAGGAGAAAATTAAAGAGAAAATACCCAAATTTGTCTATCAAACTTATGATGAATTCTGGACATGCACTACATGTAATAGATATTATTGGGCAGGGACACATTGGATGAATATTAAGGAAAAGGTAAAAAGTTTGTAACCGGTATGGAGTATGGTGGTTTGCCACTGATTTAAGAGCAATAAGATAGCTCTTTCTTACTCTCGTACTCCAAAATTGCCTAATGCTTACAAAGTAGAAGAAACATACATGCCCCGCTGGGACACAAAGGACGATGAAAATTAATAGAACGCAGATTTACAGGATTAGCAGGATTTACAAGATTTTGAAGAAAAAAAACACTAAAGCACTAAAAACATCAAGAAACACTAAGGAAATAACTATAGAAATACAATAATAAAAAATTAATTTTAATCCTGTTCATCTGCGAAAATCTGCGTCCCATTTTATATTTTCAGAGGAAAATGGAGGAATCAGAAGTTGAAATTTGAATTTATAGCTCCTACAAAGATAATATTTGGTGAAGGAAGTATAACATCTGTTGGCAAGGAAGCAAAGAGATTTGGTAAAAGGGTATGTTTAATTACGGGTAAAACCGCAATGGCTAAAACTGGTATTTTAAATAATGTTTGTAAATCATTAGAAGATGCAGAATTAGAAGTAGTTCTATTTGATAAAGTTATACCTGAACCTACTACAAAAATGGTTGATGAAGGACTATCATTAGTTAGAACAACAGAATGTGAGTTAGTAATTGGGTTAGGAGGTGGGAGTACATTAGATGTAGCTAAGGCAGTAGCTGGTTTAGCAAATGATGGTGGTGATTGTGTTGAATATCAAGAAGGTAGAATGATAAAAAAATATGGATTGCCTTTTATTGCTATCCCAACTACTGCTGGAACAGGGGCAGAAGTTACTTATAACGCAGTTATTACTGATGAAGAGAAGAAAATCAAGCAGAGTATTAGAGACCACTCTTTAATGGCAAAGGTAGCTATTGTTGACCCTATACTTACTTTGACACTCTCCCCAAATGCTACTGCTATCTCCGGAATGGACACACTGGTTCATCTCATTGAAGGTTATGTTTCCAAAGGTGCCAATCCTTTAACCGATCCACTGGCTATTCAAGGTATTAAATTAGTTAGTTTGAGTTTAAAAGATGCATTTGAAGATGGACAGGATAAAAAAGCCAGGATAAATATGTCTTTAGCATCATTACTTGGTGGAATAGTATTAGCTAATGCAGGTTTAGGTGCTATACACGGTTTAGCAGCTCCTTTGGGACCTTTATATAACATACCACATGGATTGGTTTGTGCTGTTTTACTACCTTATGTTATGGAATATAATTTAGAAGCATCCATACCAAAATTTGCTCAAATTGCCTATACCCTGGATAAAGAAACAACTAATCTATCAGTAGAAGGAGCGGCATTTGAATCGCTAGTCTTAGTAGAAGAACTTATATCAAGTCTAAAATTACCTTTTAATTTAAGCAGTCTTGGAGTTCAAGAACGCGATTTGCCTATTATAGTTCAAGGTGTTTCATCTTCTTTAAAGTATAATCCAAGAGAGGCTAATTTTAAAGACCTGATTAATATCCTTAAAAATGCTATGGTAGGAGAATGATGTCTTATGAGATTTAAATTACCTTGTATTTTAGTTTTAATTCTTGCATATACATATCCTTCATGTGCTCAAGATTATAGCTCACTTGGAGAGTCTGTTTACTCTTCTATTTTTTATAAGAGTAAATCATACTATTCTACCAAAAGAATGAAACCTTTAAGTCAGTATGATGGATTATTATATAATCGAGGGACTTCTACTTTACAGGGAGGTACATATACCCCTACTTATACTACAACTGATTATCTTACAGGAAAAAGATTGGGATTTGGAACACCTACAGTGCCTATACTTAGACCATGGTTAGGACAATCACTTTATAAAAAAGGGCTATATGAAGATGAGAAAAAGGATAAATCCAAATATTATTTCTCTCCTGAAGTGGAAAGAGAGGAGGAATATTACTATTATTATTCTAATATCTTCTATAAAGGAAAAAGAAGTCAACCTGGGGTAAAAGAAGAAGAGGTAAATCCTTTTTTAAAAAAATAATGTAACCGTTCAGGCTATATATCAAAAGTGTAAGAGTGCCTTAAGAAAGTCAAGTTTTATTTTTGGCAATACTTTCCCTTTGCCCTTCTGAAGTCTATTTTCCCCAGGAGGACTGAGAAAGAATATA
>JBFMDD010000099.1:0-8991 GCA_040754115.1 bacterium | reverse complement strand
GTGAACTTAACCATATAGGTCGAAAATTTGCGTAACCATTCAGGCTATATATCAAAGGTGTAAGAAAGGGGATAAGGAGATAAGGGCGATATGGAGATAAGATAATAGAAATAGATTGAAATTTATTGAATTCGAAGAATGTTGCGAAGCAAAAATAGGTAGAAATTGATTGTGGGAAACAACAAATTTCGGGATGGTTCACTATTGTTTGAAAGTTTGCGGTTAGAAAAGGGAGTGGAAATTAGAAATTGGGCTTTTACCTCTCTCCCTAATTTCTAATTTCGAATTCCCAATTTCAACTCTCTTTTCTTTCCGCAAGCTTTCAAACAAAAGTGAACCGTCCCAAAATATTGTTTATCTTGCTAAACAAAAGGAGGTGAATAGAATGAAAGTGTTACGTTGGTTTTTAGGTGGTCTGGCTTTTGGGGTTATCTCTCAAATCGTCGGCGGGATAATTTATGGTGGAATATTTTCCAGGTGGTACGAAGCCAGTCAAGAGTTTTTTAGACCAATGAATCATCCAGGCTTTACGGTGGGATTGCCAGTGATGAATCTGGTTCAGGGGTTATTAATTGGTCTTGTTTATGCTGTACTTTACAAGGGTATTCCTACCAAAAGCTCAGTTTCAAAAGGGACTATCTTTGGTCTGCTATTGTGGATAGCCGGTCCATTACCAGGAATGCTTATTCAGTTCTGCATCAGTACCATGCGATTTCCTTTGCCGTGCTTGATTAACAGCTTAGTAGTGACAGTAGTAGGTTGTTTAGTCATTGCTGCTATCTGGGGTAAGAGTTTAGAGCCGGTAAAGAAAGAAGAATAAGGAAAAAATCGGAGTGCGCAGTTGGTAAGCGGTCAGGTAGTCTGGTATCTGGGTGTCTAAGTGTCTTTGTTACATAGACTACCAGATACATTAGATACCCTTTACGCAAAATTGATATTGGAGTGACAGCACTTGCGCTGTCAATGACACCACACACCACAAGTGGTCTCACTCCTCTTTTCCCGGATGTTAACTGATTGCTGATGGCTGAACGATGACGATAATTTTTACACTAAACAAGACTTGATCAAAGAAGGGTTCAAGGCTTCGAGGTCTCAAGGATTCAAGTGAAGGCTGGTAATATTTAAAATTTATTAATTCTTATAGACCCTTAACCCCTTTGCCGAGCGAAGCAAGGCGTATCTTGAGTTAATCTTAATCGTTACCCACAATTGTAATTAACAATATCAATTTTAATGTTTGAATTTGATAAAAAATTGTTAATTGGGAATTGTTAATTGGGAATTGTTAATTAAAAAAGGAGGAAGATGTAAAAATGGGAAAGAACTTTTTATTTACTTCTGAATCAGTTGCAGAAGGACATCCAGATAAGGTTGCAGACCAAATATCAGATGCTGTTTTAGATGCAATTTTAAAAGAAGACCCAAAAGGAAGAGTAGCTTGTGAGACATTAGTAGGAATGGGATTAGTTTTAGTCGCAGGAGAGATTACCACTGACTGTTATGTAGAGGTACCAAAGGTAGCGAGAAAGGTAATCAAGGAAGTAGGTTATACTGATCCTGCATATGCATTTGATTATGAGGATTGTGCGATATTAACCTGCATTAACGAGCAATCACCAGATATTGCTTTAGGAGTAGATCGTGATGGGGCAGGAGATCAAGGAATGATGTTTGGCTATGCAATAAATGAAACTGAGGAACTAATGCCTTTACCTATTATGTTAGCACATAAGTTAGTTAAACGATTAGCTTATGTTCGTAAAAGGAACATCCTTGATTTCCTGAGACCTGACGGAAAATCTCAAGTAACTATTGAGTATAAGGATGGTAAACCAGTTAGAGTAGATACCATTATTATTTCTGCTCAACATCATCCTGAAGCAACAATAGAAGATATTCGAGAAGGAATTATTGAAGAGGTAATCAAGAAGACTGTTCCAGCTAATTTTATTAATAAAGATACAAAGTATTTTATTAATCCTACTGGTAGATTTGAGATTGGAGGTCCTCGAGGAGATACAGGCCTTACGGGTAGAAAGATAATGGTAGATACATATGGTGGTTGGGGAAGGCATGGTGGTGGCTGCTTCTCCGGTAAAGACCCAACTAAGGTTGACCGCTCTGCATCTTATATGGCTAGATATATAGCAAAAAATATCGTTTCTGCAGAATTAGCATCTATTTGTGAAGTACAATTAGCTTATGCTATTGGAGTAGCAGACCCTGTATCTGTTATGGTTAATACACAGGGAACAGGGAAGATACCGGATGAGAAGTTAGTAAAATTGGTAAGAGAAAATTTTGAACTAACCCCAAAAGGAATAATTAATCATCTAAAGCTTCTTAGACCAATCTACACTAAAACTGCTGCCTATGGACATTTTGGCCGAGAAGAAGAGGAATTTACATGGGAAAAAACTGATAAGGTAGATATTCTTAAGGGAAAAACATTATAAAGATTGGTAATTGGTAACTGGTGAGTAGTAACTATTTAACCAGTTACCATTTAACCAATCACCAAATAAGGAGGGAAATAGTGAACTACGACATTAAAGACATTGGATTAGCTTCAAAAGGTAAATTACGAATAGAATGGGCAAATCAAGACATGCCTGTTTTAGAATTAATCCGTCATCGGTTTGAAAAGGAAAAACCATTAGCTGGAATAACATTAGCTGCCTGTCTACATGTAACTACCGAAACCGCTAATTTAGTTATAACACTAAAAGCAGGTGGAGCAAATGTAGTACTTTGTGCATCTAATCCGTTAAGTACACAGGATGATGTAGCGGCATCTCTGGTAAAGGAGTACGAAATCCCTGTCTTTGCTATCAAAGGTGAAGACAATGATACTTACTATGACCATATAAACAGTGTTTTAGATTATCAGCCAAATATAACTATGGATGATGGAGCAGATCTGGTTTCTACTATTCATGCAAAGAGGCAAGAATTGGCTGAAAATGTGATAGGTGGAACAGAGGAAACAACCACTGGTGTCATTAGACTACGGAGTATGGAAAAAAATAAGGTTTTGAAATTCCCAATTGTAGCGGTAAATGATGCTCAAACTAAACATTTCTTTGATAATCGTTATGGAACAGGACAAAGTACATTAGATGGTATCGTGCGGGCAACTAATAAACTTATTGCAGGTAGTAACTTTGTTGTATGTGGTTATGGCTGGTGTGGTCGAGGGGTAGCTATGCGGGCACAAGGTGCAGGAGCTAGAGTTATTATAGTCGAAGTTGACACACTAAAAGCACTTGAAGCTGTTATGGACGGCTATCAGGTAATGCCAATAAAAGAAGCCGCTAAAGTCGGTAATATCTTCGTTTCAGCCACCGGAGATACGAGTGTTATTAGAAAAGAACACTTTGAACTAATGAAGGATGGTGCGATAATCTGTAATGCAGGACACTTTGATGTAGAGCTTAATTTAACTCACTTAACAGAACTGGCGGTAAATAAAAGACAAATCCGAGATTCTGTTGAAGAATATACATTGAAAGATGGACGAAAGATTAATTTACTTGGCCAGGGACGACTAGTCAATTTAGCCGCAGCAGAAGGACATCCTGCTCAAGTTATGGATATGAGTTTTGCCAATCAAGCACTGTGTGCAGAATATATTAAGAAAAAGGCTAAAGAACTCGAATTAAAGGTATATAGTGTGCCTAAAGATATTGATTCAGAAATTGCCTCTTTAAAACTAAAATCTATGGGGATCGAAATTGATACCTTGACACAAGAACAACAAAAATATCTACAATCATGGGAGTTGGGAACTTAGAAAGGAGTAGAGAGTAAAAATTCTTAATTCTCTCTTTTTAGCTCTTAATTTATGAAATGATTGGTATAGTTGTTATTACTCATGGCGAATTATGTGTTAAGCTTGTTGAAACTGGGGAATGGATAGGAGTTAAAAGTAAAAATATAGAAACTGTCTCGTTTTTCCCAAGTGAAGGATTGGATGATTTGTCTGTAAAAATCTCAAAAGCGATTGAAAAAGTAGATAAGGGAGATGGAGTAGTTTTATTGACAGATTTACTTCATGGAAGTTGCACAAAGGTAGCAGGTGAATTCCTCAAACAAGGAGTAGTTGAAGTTATTTGCGGAGTGAATTTACCTATGATTATTAGTCTTACCTCTCACCAAGATATGGATTTACAACAGGCAGTTAAAAAAGCCAAAGAATCATCTTCAAAAAATATTGTAATCCTCAGCCAGATGCTTAAAAGGTGAAAAAGAATAAAATGGGAGATATTACCTTAAAGACAAGACTTAAAACAAAAGAACAAGAACAAGAAGGAATTTTATATTTTGATACAGGCTTACCAGAAACATTTATTAGAGAAGATAAAGCTAATGAATTAGGTAATATTATGAAGTTACCACAACCAGTAGAGTTTAATGCATTAGGGGATGGAAAGTTCCATTGTAATGCAGTGATTCAATTATATGTAAAACTTGAGGATGTATGGTGCAGACACTTATGTTATGTAGCATCTATAAAGGATATAGATACCGAGATTTTAATTGGCCATGATTTTATGCAAAAATTTGATATAAACCTAAATGTTAAAAAAAGACAGGTTATTATTAATCAGAAAAGCCTATTGATGGCTCAACGGATAAGATAAATTTTGGAACTTAAGTTATCATGAGCATAAATTTAATTCGAATTGATGATAGATTTATTCATGGTCTGGTTGTTATAGGATGGGTGAAAGCTATAGGGTGTGAACAGATTGTAGTAGCTAATGATAATGTAGCATCAAATGAGCTTCAAAAGACATTAATGAAAGCAGCTACTCCAACTGGTATAAAGGTATTTATTCTACCTATGAAGGAGGCAATTAAACTAATCAAAGAAGGAGAGTTTGATGCACTTAGCACTATGTTACTTATTGCTAATCCTAAAGATGCCTTACGATTAGTACAGGAAGGTGTACCTGTCAAAAGTATAAATATAGGTGTGATGAAATTTACAAGTGATAGAAGACAACTATTCCCTTCTATTTCGATGAATGAGGAAGAAATAGAGGTATGTCGGCAATTATCTAATTATGGGATTGAGATTGAGGTAAGAACCCCACCAGACGCACCAAAGGTTAATCTTTTTGACCATATATGAAGCTATTCAACTATACTCAACACCGTTACAAATTGCGATTTTAGAGACGGTTCACTTTAGCGTAAAAGCTTGCGGTTAAAAAATGGATATGAAATGAAATTAGAAATTGGGGAAAGAAGTGAAAACCTAATTTCTAATTTCCAATTTCTAAAAGAAATCACATGAAAAACGATGAAAATGAACCGTCCCTAAATAAATCAGTTAATGGCAGTGTACAGTATAGTTAAAGTATAATTTTATACTGCTCTTTTAAAAGGGAGACTAATTGCATCATATCATGAATAGTGGCAAATGGTTTGGTTTGTCCTTCCTCATAGGCGTATTTTCCACCTCGTTGATAAAAAATAGTAATAAATCCTGCTTCATTTGCAGGATCAATGTCATGTGTAGGATGGTCACCTACATACATTGCCTCTTGTGGGACAATTCCAAGTATTTCACATGCGCGGGTAAAAAGTAATGGGTCAGGTTTACGAATACCCAGTTCTTCTACAAAAAACATTGCATTTTTATCAAAGTATTTCAATAATCCAAGACGAATAACCTTTTCTATCTGTTTAAGGGTTATGCCATCCGAAATAATACCAAGTTTTAATTTCTTGCTCTTTGATAAAACACTTAATGCCCATTCTACATCTGGAAAAGGTTTTAGCTCTTTTACCTTAGCATCATGATATGCAACTACGCCAGCAGTAATGATAACAGATTTACTAACTTCTAATTTTACATTCAAGCGGGCAATGAGTTCATCATAGTGCCGTTCATAGTTAGCGCCAAAATCCTTAGTAACTTTATTTAGTTCTTCAAATGCTCTAAATTCATCTACTCTAAGACCTGCATCTATCATTGCCCTAACTGCATTCATTCGTGCTAAACGAGTAAATTCGGTAGTAGAATAAAGGGTGTCATCTATATCAAAGAAAACTACTTTTAAATTTGTTGCCATTTTAAATACACCTCCTCGGGTATTGGTAATTGGTAACTGGTTAAATGGTAATTAGTTAAATGGTTACCAATTACCAGGTACCAAATTATAGCATTGAATTGGAGTAAAAGTCAAGGAAAACTTTACCACGAATTAAACGAATTTTACGAATGGACAATTATTAGAATAATGGGTAGTCTGGTGTCTGGGTATCTATGTATCTGGGTTACATAGACTACCAGACACTGAGATACCCTTTTATTTTATTTTATTCGTCCAATTCGTGAAATTCGTGGTATATTATACTTTCCTATAGAATCAAGGAAAAGTTACACGAATTAAACGAATTATACGAATGAATACTAATTATTAGAATAATGTAACTGTTCAGGTAGTCTGGTGTCTGGGTGTCTAAGTGTCTGGGTTACATACACTACCAGACACATAGACACCCTTTACGCAAAATTGATATCTGAGTGACAGCGCTTGCGCTGTCAATGACACCACAAGTGGTGTCACTCCATTCCTTGGCTGTTAACTGATTCCTGATACCTGATGGCTGAAACGCTTACAAAAAAGTTTTTGAAAACTGGCTTTTTGATGATATTCTTCTCAAAAGAGAAGAAACATACATGCCCCTTTGGGACACAACGAAGAATGAAAATGTCATTGCGAGGAGCAAAGCGACGAAGCAATCCAGCGAGATTGCTTCGCTATCGCTCGCAATGACAGAGAAAAGAGCAATGACGGAGAAAAGAAGTGTAAGTATTTTCAGAGGAAAATGGTAGGAAATAAGCTTATGTAAATTCTCTTTACTTTCTACTCTCTACTCTCTACTCTCTACTCTCTACTCTCTACTCTCTACTCTCTACTCCTACTTCCTATTTTCAGGAGAATATGTAATGAAATTATCAAAAGGTTTAGTTCAAGTCTATACTGGTAACGGTAAAGGTAAAACTACTGCCTCTATTGGTCAGGCAATCAGGGCATATGGATATAATCTTAAAATATGTATCTTTCAATTCCTGAAGCCAGAGGATAATTTTACTGGTGAGTTAGTTGCTTTGAAAAAACTTAACATTAAGGTGATAAGGCATAAAGAACCTTATGCCTTTAAATTGCCTGAAGATAAATTAGAACTTGACAAATTCAAAAATTCATTATTTAAGATGCTCAAGGATGTCAAAGAGGCTTTTAAGGAATATGATATGATAATCTTAGATGAGATAAATAAATAAATAATCTACTTTATCTTAAAATAATAGATACAAAAACTATCATTGATTTAATCAATCAAAAACCAAATGAAGTAGAGTTAATCCTCACTGGTAGAAATGCACCACCTGAACTTATTCATAAAGCAGATTTAGTTACTCAAATGGATGCAGTCAAACATCCATATATAGAAAAAGGGCTGACTGCAAGAAAGGGGGTAGAATATTGAATTGGAATGATGGATTGTTGGAATGATGGAATAGTGGAATAGTGGAGAGGTGAAGATGAATAGGAAGAATATTAATAGAGGGTATAAACAATTAAGAGTATGGCAAGATGCTATTTCTCTTTATGTTTTAGCCACTAAGATTTTCTCAGATTTTCCCTTCGAACTCAAAAAAGTAGCAGGGAATACTATTGATGCAGCCCATAGCATATCAAGAAATATAGCAGAGGGTTATTGTTGTCGCAGTTTAAAAGAATACTTAAATCATCTAAACATTGCCATGGGCTCTTGTGGTGAATTCCATTCTTGCTATTTTAGTTGTATGCAAGCCAATCAAATAACAAAAGAGCAATATGAAGAAATTGATCAACTCCATTACAAAGTGGAAAATGAACTTCTTAGGTTGGTTAAATCTCTTGCCAAGAAGCAGCAAGATGAATGGATGGAAACGATATAATGACGGGTATCCCCAGCATTCCAACATTCCATTATTCCATTGATAATGTAGTGAAAATAGAAGGAGTTATATAACTTTTTACATGCTTTGGGTTATTTATTCACTTATCTCTGCCTTCTCTTATGCTACTTGTGATGCACTTTCTAAAAAGGCAATGGAAAAACAAAATCCATATATAATTCTTTGGATAAGACTGGCATATTGTATTCCATTTCTTATACCAATACTCATTTTTACTAAAATTCCAATGTTAGATTTTGTTTTTTGGCGGACTATTTTAGTGTTATTGCCTCTTGAAATTACAGCCGAACTACTTTATGTTCGTGCAATAAAAATCTCTCCTTTATCATTAACTATTCCATTTCTATCATTAACACCTGTATTTTTACTCTTTGTATCTTTTTTTATTTTAGAGGAGTTACCTACTGTAGCTGGAGTTATAGGAGTAATTTTAGTTACTGTTGGCGGATATACATTAAATCTTCATTTGACCCAACAGGGGATATTAGAGCCTTTAAAAGCCATAGCACGAGAGAAAGGCTCGGTGTATATGATAATTGTATCTTTTATTTTCAGCATTACCGCTACCTTAGGTAAATTAGCTATTCTACATTCTAATCCTACATTTTTTGGTACAGTTTATTTTATTATTTTAGGAATAATATTTACTCCTATTGCTATTATCAAATCAAAGGAAAGATTTGTTACCTTCTTCAAGACTTCTAAAAGTTACTTTTTAATTGGCTTTTTCTTTGCCGCTATGCTTATTTCTCATTGTCTGGCAATTCAATTAATAGAGGTTTCTTATATGATTTCTATTAAGCGCTCAAGTCTGATTTTCAGTATCATCTATGGCTGGCTAATCTTTAAAGAGGAAAATATCAAAGAAAGACTATTGGGAACTCTATTTATGATAGCCGGCATGGTTTTGATTACACTGTTTTAATAAGGAGTAGAGAGTAGAGAGTAGAGAGTAGAGAGTAGAGAGTAGAGAGTAGAGAGTAGAGAGTAGAGAGTAGAGAGTAGAG
>JBFMDD010000098.1:0-5299 GCA_040754115.1 bacterium | reverse complement strand
GTTTTTTACTACCAATTTCAATCAATTTCTATAAATTTCCATTATATTTCTATCAGTTTCTATTTTTCTTGTAGTGTGAGATGAAAGTTTCATTTTCATTAGTGAACTTAACCATACAGGTCGAATATTTTTCCCCTCCCCCTCAAAACCCTCATTAAATCACGGTTTTAATTTTCACCGAGAATTGCTGCTGGTTTATCAAGTCTGAAGAATGAAATTTTTTATAGATAAAAGGTGATGGGTTATATGCTGAATTAGATGAGGAAAATCAATGAGTTAGAAGTGTGAATCTATGTGCGAAGAATTTTCATTCTTCAGGGCTGTTGGTGGTATCTGACGGGCTTGAGTTTTTTATTTGACAAAAAATTAATGGTATGATATACTAAAAAGTGAATAAGCAGACAAATTGGGAAGGTAAAAAGTGGAGATGTAGAGGAAGATGAAACAAGATTGTAGTAATGTATTTGGAACTAATGGAGTAATTGCTAACAGACTTAAAACTTACGAGTATCGGCCACAACAACTTGAGATGAGCAAAAGGATTGAGCAGGCTATTTCTAATGCAAATCACCTAATCGTAGAAGCAGGAACCGGGACAGGTAAAAGTTTATCATATTTAGTGCCTTTTATCTACTGGGCGGTAGAAGAAGAAAAGAAGGTAGCTGTCTCTACATACACCAAAACCCTTCAAGAACAACTAATCACACAAGACCTACCTTTTTTAAAAAAGGCATTGGGGGTAAATTTTAACTTCGCATTATGTGTAGGAAGTAATAATTACCTATGCCTTCGACGATTCTTCCAAACTCAAACACAAGGATTATTTGAGAGTAGTCAGGAGATAAAAGAATTTAAAAAAATATCTGCTTGGGAAAACAAAACTCAAAATGGCCTAAAATCCGAGTTGCTATTTGAACCATCTACTGGAGTATGGAGTAAAATCTGCCGTGAATCAGATTTGTGCATGAGCAAAAAATGTGCCCATTTTAATGACTGCTACTATTATAAAGCCAAGAAGAAACAATACCATGCTCAAGTTTTAGTTGTCAACCACCATCTATTCTTTGCCAATATAGCTTCTGCAGAACAGGTATTGCCACAGTTTGATGCAGTGGTATTTGATGAGGCACATAACTTAGAAGATGTAGCAACGAATTATTTAGGTGCTGAGGTATCAAATTCTCAAATTAAATTCTTGATAGATACTATTTATAATCCTACAACTGATAAGGGAATTTTAACCAGGATTAAAGGACAGGAGGAATTAAAAGAAAAGGTTAAAAAAACACTTATTGAAGTTGGAAATGCAGCTGATAGGTTCTTTGGGGAGTTGTTATTAAAATTTGGTAGTCAGCAGGTAAATCTGGTAGTAAGAATAAGGGAGGCAAATTTTATAGATAATTATCTGGATGAACCTTTAGATGCTTTAATTAGTAACCTGGGTAATTTAAAAAGCAAAATTTCGGATGAGGAAACACAATTAGAGGTTTTAGCCTTTCAAACTCGAACCCAAGCGATAAAAGATGCACTAAAAATCATTATTTCACAACCAGAATTAGATTATGTGTATTGGATAGAGATAATCCAGAGACATAGATTTATTAAAATAATACTCCATGCCAATCCTATTGATATAGCTGAAGATTTGAAGAATGCTGTCTTTGACTCATTTGATACAGTGGTGCTTACATCTGCTACATTGACTACCAACAACTCCTTTGAGTATATTAAAAGCAGATTAGGCTGTAATGGGTGTGATGAGTTACAGCTTTCATCCCCATTTGATTTCCAATCTCAAGTATTACTTTTTTTACCTACTGGTATTCCAGATCCAAAGTTAGAACCTGAAAAATATCATTCTTGCATTGCGGCAATAATAGAGGAGCTTTTAGAAGTTATGCAAGGAAGGACTTTTGTGCTTTTTACTAGTTTTGCAATGCTAAGAAAAATATCTGAAGAGGTTGAGACAAAACTTGCTAAATTTAGCCACTTCAAACAAGGTGAGTTCTCTTCTCAACGAATGATAGAGGAGTTTAAGTCAACTAAAAACTCAGTACTCTGGGGAACTAATACATTTTGGCAAGGAGTGGATGTACCTGGTGAAGATTTGGAATGTGTGGTGATTACTAAATTACCTTTTGCAGTGCCAGATGACCCCATAGTAGAGGCAAGAATGGAATATTTAAGGGCGAAAGGCTCTGACCCATTCTGGGCATATCAGGTCCCTCAAGCAATAATCCAGACCAGACAGGGGTTTGGACGACTTATTAGAAGAAAGGATGATATAGGTGTAGTAGCCATCCTTGACCCAAGGGTTAAAACAAAGGGCTATGGTAGATTATTCCTAAATTCACTACCTAAATGTCAACAGGCTTATAACTTAAATCAAGTAAAGAAATTTTATCAGACTAAAAAAGATTCAACTTTAACTAAATTTTAGCCGATTAGATTATTAGATTAAGAAATAAGGTAATTAGATATCCTTACTTATAGGAAAATTAAGGTAAAAGGGAATATAATGGGTGTGGCTACTTTGGAACGATGCAAAAAAAATCGACCTGTACGGTTAGCTGAGACATATCCCCGGCACCAGAGGGACAGTATGTTTATAGCCAGCCACCAACCTTACAGATTAAGTCTCGGGGGGATGACATGTGTTGATAACATATCGCGCGCTCCACTAGAGCTGAGTTGATTTATTTAAACCATGCCTCTAAATATTCAGCCCTGTTGGGGCTGAACCCTGTCATGTGAAGAAAAATCTCAGTTGCTAAGCTTCAATTTATACTCGTACAGGTCGAAAAAATTATAAAAATAAGAGAGTTTTGCAAATAAACACGAGGGGAAAAAGGCTCCTTTGTTTGTCAATATTCAGCCTTGTAAGGACAAGATGTTTATAGAAATTGGCGGATAAGATACAATCAGCTCCCTTAGCCCAAGTTTACCAGTAAATGTAGATAAGTTTAGCAATCCCAGGTGTCCAAAAATTTTTATGGGCACTACAGATTTTAAATCTTGGTACGCTCTGTCCTAATCGGGTAATAATTCAACCCAAGGACATTATAGATTGTCTTGTGAAAGGACTCTGGGTCAGAACAATTCCGGATATAAATTCGTTTACCCCCCTTATCTCTCATCGCTGTGGTAATTCTTACATGGGTTGATAATAATTCCCTTATCTGCCACCACCTCATATAAATGTTGTAACGAAGTGAGGCGTATCTTGTTATCTGCAAAAATTTGTTATCAAACGAATACCCGAGGATCTCACCTCGGACTGAATATTCTATGAGCGATTGAATCCTAACCTCTTCAAGGATTTATTATCATACTTATAGACCCCTATCTATCCACTCAACATTATCAAATCTGCCTTTTATAGAATAATCATAGACAGCACGGCATTTATAGTTATTTTTCAATCACCTTCTTTAATTCCTCTGTCAATTGAGGAATAACTTCAAATAAATCACCTACAATGCCATAATCTGCCTTTTCGAAAATTGGAGCTGTAGCATCTTTGTTAATGGCAACAATACATTTTGAGGATCTTATTCCTGCTAAATGCTGAATTGCTCCCGAAATTCCACAGGCAATATACAGTTTGGGAGAAACTGTTTTCCCTGTTTGTCCAATTTGGTCAGAATGAGGTCGCCAGCCGGCATCCACTGCTGCTCGTGAAGCACCAACCACACCACCTAAAAGTTCAGCTAACTCTTCCAATATTTTATAATTTTCGGGACACTTCATTCCACGACCGCCAGAAACAATAATATCTGCCTCTGTCAAATCCATCTTTGCAGCAGTAGTAGTAACTATTTTTTTAACAACTGTTTTTAAATCACTACTTGATATAGTAAGATTAATCTTCTCCACAATAGCAGATTTTGAAGGATCAGGTTCATTGGCAAAGAAAATGTTGGAACGTAAAGACACCATTTGTGGTATTGAGTCGAACTCATAATCAGCAATTATTTTACCTGCATACATTGGTCGACAGGCTATAATTTTACCATTTTCTGAAATGAGTAGTCTTATACAATCTGTAGCTAAGCCGATATCTAATTTAGCAGCCACCCTGGGTGCTAAATCCTTATCAATTGCTGTTGCTGGTAAAAGAATTCCAACAGGATCAATTTGTCTAACTATATCCGTAATTACCTTGGTATAGCCCTCGGCAGTGTAATTGATAAAAATGTCACTTTCGGCAACTAAGACTTTATCGGCACCATAGTTACCTAATTGTTCAGCAATGTCTAAAACTTCAGAGCATAAGGTAATAGTAATGAGCTCAGTTTGCAACTGATCTGCTATACGTCGTCCTTCACTTACTACTTCGTATGTTACTTTTATAAATACACCATCTCTTTGTTCTGTAATTACAAATACTGGTTTTGACATCGGTACTTCCTCTCTCAGATCTCTGAATATTAAATTACTTTTGCTTCTTCACGCAACAATTTTACTAATTCGGAGATTGCATCAGGGCATTCACTCATAATTTTCCCTACACTCTGTGAATGTGGGTAGTTCATATTTATAATCTTTGTTTTGGGACGATAGATAGAAATCTGTTTTCTTTGAATCGTTTTCCTTTCTGCCCTCATAATGTTTGACAACGACGGGTAGCGTGGTTTATTAAGGCCTTTTTCAGTAGTAAAAATGGATGGTAATAAAGTTTCTACTATTTCTGTTTTTCTTTCAATTTCGCGTTTTGCAATGGCTTTCCCATCTTGTAAAGATAATTCAGTTACAAAAGTAATACAGGGTAAATCCAACAACTCAGCTACCATAGGCCCCACCTGCAAGTTATCATCATCCACTGCCTGTTTACCAAAAAGAATAAGATCATATTCCATTTCTTTTAATATTTCCACCAATGCTTTGGCTGTTGCTAAAGAATCAATATAATCCTCTTCAGTCTTAATCAATATCGCTTCATCTGCCCCCATAGCCAGCGCCTCTCGAATTGCTTCAGTAGCTCGTTCTGGTCCCACAGACAAAACTGTTACATTACCTTTGCCCTTATTTTCTTTAATGCGGATTGCTTCTTATACGGCAAATTCATCGTAAGGATTTAATATCCAATTTACATCTGTAAGATCAATGTTTTTTTTATCTTCGGAAATTTTAATCTTTGTTTCTATATCAGGTACTTGTTTTACACAGACAAAAATTTTCGACCTGTGCGATTAGATTTTATGCTGCCAATTTGAGTTCTATCTTACCCTCTTCAAACCATCTTTTAGTTTCATTGTTTCTTACCATAGCAGTTATTGAGGCAAGAGTTACTGAACCA
>JBFMDD010000097.1:0-8432 GCA_040754115.1 bacterium | reverse complement strand
GAAATTGGGGAAAGAAGTGAAGACCTAATTTCTAATTTCCAACTTCTAATTTCCAAAAGAAATCACAGGGAAAACGATGAAAATAAACCGTCCCTAAATAGCTCAGTTAATGGCAGTGTCCAGTATACTAGTGTCGTGTTGAGTAAATTCTGCACTATTTTCAAGGATTATCACCCCTAATCAAATATAGGTGGTGGGTGATGGGTGATAGGTGATGGGTAATGGGTAATATCCCTACTCCCTACTACCCATAACCCATAACCCATCACCTATTACCTATTTCGAGTTCTATAACACGATACTGGTGCAAAATTTCTTCAACGCGACACTAGTTACCTATCCGTGGAGAGGTGCCAGAGTGGACGATCGGGGCTGCCTGCTAAGCAGTTGTAGGGTGTCATAGCTCTACTCTGGGTTCAAATCCCAGCCTCTCCGCCAGAAATATATTATGTAAACTTTTGCGTTTTTCACTAAAACTTTGTATTTCAATTTGTTGTGTAAATAAGGGAAAACCTGTTCCTGTCCCTGATTTAATCAGGGAATCAGAAATGGGAAAGAGGGTCGTTCAGGTAGTCTGGTGTCTGGGTGTCTAATGTGTCTGGGTTACATAGACTACCAGACACTTAGACACCCTTTTATTCGTCTAATTCGTGAAATTCGTGGTATATTTATACCTTCCTATATGATCAAGGAAAAATGAAAGGAGGATGGTTCTTTGGCATATCCACTTGAGATAAATTCTAAATCAAGAACAGAATTGATAGATATTACCTCCCAGATAGAAGATGTAGTAAGAAATAGTAGGATAAAATCTGGTATTTGTTATGTCTTTGTACCTCATACCACCGCAGGGATAACCATCAATGAAAATGCAGATCCAAGTGTTGTCGCAGATATATTAATGGAACTTAATAAAGTCATTCCTTTCAAAGATAATTACTCACATATTGAAGGAAATTCAGATGCACATATTAAATCTACTCTTATAGGGACTTCAGTAACTATCTTTATTGAAAATAATAGGCTTCTTTTGGGAACCTGGCAGGGAGTATATTTCTGTGAATTCGATGGCCCTCGCAGAAGAAGGGTATTTGTTAAGATTATAGAGGGATGATTTAAGAGAATTTTTTTAAACAAATTGGCGAAAGGCAAGTCTAATTTAATTACCTTCTGCAACCATTTTAATAAAGTCAGTTGAAGTGAATATTCCAAGTCTATTTTTATCTTTGATTGTGATACGGTGGAATTTATTATCTAACATATATTTAGCGGCTGCCTTTGAATCCATCATTTCTGCATCTTTTAAGGAAACTGTTTTAAGTTCTCTCTCTTGACAAAACTCTTTTAGCTGTTGATCAGAAGGAATATCATGTTCTGTAACTATACCAAGAATTTCACCTTCGTGATTAACAACAAATAAACAACTTCTATGAAGTTCTTTCATCTTTTATAAGGCAAAATTGATACTCTTATTCCAATCCACTGTAAGCAAAGATTCAAATGTAGCATAGTCAGCAACAAATTTTTTCGACCTGTGCGGTTAGGTTTAAATAAAATGCAAGAAGCAGATATTCAATGCTACAAAGAGGTCGCTCCTACGGAGCTACAAACATATTGCTTTTGCGGAATGCTATAAACAGATTGCTCCTACGGAGCTTTATTTATATTAGCTCCAGAGGAGCGGTCTGTTTGTAGAAAGATTATATTCTTACAACATAATTAGCTCCAGAGGAGCGACCTGTTTATTCTTTTTCTCACCCTAACCGCACAGCTCGAAATTTTTAGCTACCTGAACGGTTACCTATTTGTATTATTCTATAAATAGAATACCATAATAGAATACTATTTGTCAATACTTTTTTAAAAACCAAAGAATGATTTGACTGCAAGCATAGCACAATTGAGGAAAGGAGTGGGATAGACACCAATGACTATGATGCTAATTACCGCAATGAAGATGCCTATGGCTAATGGTTTTGATGTAACAATTGGAGTAGAATCTATTGGCTCTTTGAGATACATTGCCTTGACAACCGCAAAATAGTAATACACAGATACAACACTGAATAGTACCCCTGCTATTGGAAGCCATACCAAACCTTCTTTTATTGCCCCGGCAAATATATAAAACTTACCTACAAAACCTGCTAATGGAGGAATACCAGCCATTGAGACTAAACTAATCAGCATTGCCAATGCTAAAAGAGGTGCTCTTTTACTTAATCCCGCATAATCCGAAATTGTATCAGAGCCTGTCTGGTTAGAAAAGGCAATAACTACCAAAAAAGCACCAAGTGAGGCTAATGAATAAACCAATAAATAAAGCATAATCGACCCAATCCCAATAGGAGTGGTAACAGCTAAGCCAATTAGAATATATCCCGCATGAGCAATGCTGGAATAAGCTAACATGCGTTTGATATTAGTTTGAGGAATAGCACATAGATTGCCAAGTCCCATCGAAAGTACAGATAAAACTGCCATCAATATTAACCAATCTACCTTTATATCCACAAAACAAACTAAAAATACCCGTAAAAGAACAACAAAACCAGCTACCTTTGATGCAGTGGCAAGATATGTTGTGATAGGTGTAGGTGCTCCTTCGTAGGCATCAGGAACCCACATATGAAATGGAACCGCGGCAATCTTAAATCCAAACCCGGCAATTAATAATATTATGCCTAAAAGTACTATTGGACTGATAGAATCTATGACCATGTCTTTAAGAAATGTCGTTCCTGTTACCCCATACACAAAACTCATCCCATAAAGTAGAATAGCCGAAGATAATACCCCAAATAAAAGATATTTTACCCCTGCCTCACAAGACTTTGGGTCTTTCTTTAAATAACCAACAAGGATGATACAACTTAAACTGGCAAGCTCTAATGAGATAAAGATAGTAATAAATTCCGCACAAGAGGTCATAAATAACATTCCAAGAGTAGAAAAAACCAAAAGGCAATAGAACTCACCCTGGTGTGCTGGCAGTTTTTTAATATAGTCTAACGAAGATAATGTGACTAAAATAGTTATAGCCAGCAATAGTTGTTTAGAAAAGATAGCTAATCTGTCAATTACAAACATCCCGCCAAAAAGCTCACCTGATTTTAAAGTAAAGGTAGCGATAACCCCAATTATTAAACCAATCACACCAAACCAACCTAACACAGTTCTATCTTTACCTTTTGGCATAAATAGATCGATTGCAATAATAGTAATAGCAGTTATAAACAAACTTATTTCAGGTCCTAATAAAGACCAATCAAAATTACTCCAGTCTATCATTATAGTATTTCCCTCCAAATATTTTCGAGCTGTATGGTTAGAATAATAAAGACTCATGTATCAGTTTTTAAGAGAGTTAAATCACACAATGCAAGATAGAAATAAATTGAAATTAGTAGAATTCGAAGAATGTTGCGAAGCAAAAATTTATGGAAATTCATTGTTTTTTACTACCAATTTCAATCAATTTCTATAAATTTCCATTATATTTCTATCAGTTTCTATCTTTCTTGTAGTGTGAGAGGAAAGCTTCATTTTCATTAGCGAACTTAACCGTACAGGTCGAATATTTTTAGTAATGATTTTCTAAGAGTGCTTTAATATTCCGTAAGCGTTCAGCCATCAGCAATATGTACAGAAACAACAAGTTTTGTTATCTCTTCTCTCCTTCTGTTTTTCTACTGAATGATGAGTGCTTATTTTAAAATCTCCCCGCTAATTGCAATATAGTTACATTCATCACCTCTAAAACGACTTTAGGATATAGACCGACTAATATGATTAAAAACATCAATGGTACTAAAGAAATCCATTCTCGGATATCTAAATCTACCAGTTTGGCATATTTTTCATTTAAATCGCCAAAGAATATCTGGCGATACATCCATAGGAGATAGATAGCGGTTATTAGTACTCCAAATACACCGGCACCTGTAATTATAGGAAATACATTAAATGCACCAAGGAAACATAATACCTCACTGATAAATCCCGATAAGCCTGGTAGTCCCAGTGAGGCTAATACTGCAATACCCATGACAGATGTATAAGCAGGTACTACCTTACCTATTCCACCAAAGGCATTAATATCGCGCAGATGTGCGCGGTCATAAATTACACCTACTAACATAAACAAGGCACCAGTAATAACTCCATGATTAAAGCACTGCAGCAATGCCCCATTGAGTCCTGTGGGTGTCAAAGCTGCAATGCCTAACAAGACATAGCCCATGTGACTTATGCTTGAGTAGGCAATCATCTTTTTTAAATCTGTTTGAGCCATGGCGACAAATGCACCATAGATAATATTTATTAATCCAAGTATGGCTAACATATAGGCAAAATATTTAGCCGATTCAGGCAAAATAGGCAGACTAACCCGCAACAAGCCGTAAGCACCCATTTTTAATAACACACCGGCTAATATGACACTGCCAGCAGTCGGTGCTTCCACATGGGCATCTGGAAGCCAGGTATGAAATGGCCAAACAGGTATCTTTACCGCAAAGCCTACATAAAGGGCTAAAAAGACGATGTTGGCTACAAAGGTCGATTTGAAAAGTTGAGTTTTTTGGGATAATTCTAAGATATTGAAGGTATGCGGTTCTGCGGCAAAATATATCCCTAAAAAGCCAAGTAACATAATCAGGCTTCCAATAATTGTATAAAGTATGAATTTAATAGACGCATATTCTTTTCTTGGTCCTCCCCAGATACCTATGATAAAATACATCGGCACTAAAACAAGTTCCCAAAAGATATAAAACAAGAACAGGTCTAATGCCATAAATACCCCTAACATCCCTGCCTCTAAAATTAAAAATAAGGCAAAATATTCCTTCACTCTGATATTAATATTCCAGGAGATGGTTAAAGATAATAAAGAGAGTATGGTGGTAATAATCACCAGTGGTAGTCCTAATCCATCTAATCCCACAAAATAGCTAATCCCTAAGCTCGGAATCCAATCTATCTTTTCTGGAAACTGGACTACAGATGTAGTTTTGTCAAATAGTAAATAGACCAGGCCGGTTAAAATCACCGGGAGAACGGCTATGGTCGTAGCGGTTATTTTAATCTGGTTATCTTTATCTTTTGGCAAAAATAATACAAGAATTCCACCTATTAATGGGATAAAGATAATTAATGATAAAATAGGAATATTCATCAACTAAGCTCCTTGTAATAATTCTGCTAATGTACTTATCTTATCAGTTTCTTCAATCTGAATTTTGATTATTTCAATAAGATTTTTTTTTGCCTCTTCAATAGTATGTCCACAAGTAGCAATATCTAACTCTGGGCAGTAAGATGTATACATATTTCCTTCTTTCCAGATTTCTTCAGTAATAGCTAATCTCTTCATAATTTTCTCTCCTTAATTTAGCATTATTATAGAACAAACTCTCATCTAATAATACCTAATTGAATATGTCTGCAGATTAAAATCTGCTGTTGGTAGCTTCGCATGTAAACAGCTCTAAAATAAATTTTAGAGTCTTATATCGACCATTTTGAAATCTTCTGAGATGTCTCTAATATCATTAAGAAAAAGTTCATCTTTCACACTTTTTTTCAACTCCTTAATTTTTTTGATTGAATCCATCAGGTCTTTTTTTGATAATTAAAATCATCTCCACTATTCCATTTTCAGGAATATATGATGGAATCTTTACCTTTATCTCATGATCTTTAGATACCCTCAGAATTTGTTTAATTGCTTCCATATATTATTCCTCCATCTTAAAACAACTTACTCACCAAAAAGCATACAATTCCAAATATAATGACTAACATATAAGCCTGAACCAGGCCTGTTTGAAATACCCTGAGTATAATTCCCAGTCCTTTTGAAAACAAGGCAACACCATTGACTAATCCATCTATTACACCTAAGTCAAAACTGAGTGTCCATTTAGTGAATCTATGTAATGGCTTGATAAATATAATCTCATACAACTCATCTACCCAGTATTTACGAAATGAAAGCAGATAGAACGGATAAAAAGCCCTGGCTAATTTCTGGCAGGAAACCCACTTAATACCATAAATTACCCAGGCAACAAAAATCCCAAGACCCGCCATAAACATTCCCAGATACATTATATTTTCATGTTCTCCCCCATGTTCATGATGTAATCCTTCAAAATGAATAAATCCACCTATCCAGTTACCACAGTATGGTGAACCTACAAACCCGGCGATAATAGAAAGAATAGCTAACAACACCAGAGGGATTGTCATAACCGGTGGTGATTCATGGGTGTGACTTCCTTCGTGTTCTTTGCCCATAAAGACGACAAAAAATAGCCTGAAGATATAAAATGCAGTTAAAAATACCGTAATGATAGCAAAGGAAAATAATACCATATCACCAGAATTAAATGTGGCAATCAGTATTTCATCCTTACTCCAAAATCCAGCTAAAGGCGGAATACCTGCCAGAGAAAGCGCCCCAATAACAAATGTAATAGCAGTAATCTTCATCGGTTTAAATAAGCCACCAGCAGACCAAATATCATTAGAATGAATGGCATGGATAACACTACCTGCACATAAAAATAAAAGTGCCTTAAAAAATGCATGGGTCATTAAATGGAATAATCCTGCAGTATAACCACACACGCCTAAAGCAAGCATCATATACCCTAATTGACTTAATGTAGAATAGGCAATAATACGTTTAATATCATTTTGCGTAACAGCAATAGTAGCGGCAAAAATAGCGGTAAAACCACCAATATAGGCAACTACTATCAGTGCCTCTGGACAGACAAAAAACATACCAAATAATCTACCAACTAAATAAACACCAGCAGCGACCATAGTTGCGGCATGGATTAAAGCAGAGACAGGTGTTGGCCCTTCCATTGCATCAGGTAACCAAACATGGAGTGGAAACTGGGCGGATTTACCAACCGCACCACAAAAAACTAATAATGCAATTATTGTCAAAGTCTGCTCTGGAGTAAGCCCAGGTAAAGTAGGGAAATTTCCTGCTTTAATTATATTTCCAATCTCTTCAAAACAAAAACTACCCGTCAATTTGAATAAAAGTAATATCCCAATCATAAACCCAACATCACCGACTCGTGTGGTAATAAATGCCTTTTTACCTGCCTCAGCCGCAGATGGTTTATGATACCAATAGCCAATTAATAGATAAGAACAAACCCCTACCAATTCCCAGAAGATATACATTTGTAAAAAATTGTTACTTAATACCAGCCCTAACATAGAGAAGGAAAAAAGTGAGAGAAAGGCATAGTATCGTGAAAAGCCGGGGTCATGTTTGCCATGGTGGTCTCGCATATAGCCTCTTGAGTAAATCTGTATCATCAGGCTGACAAAACTTACCACCACCATCATCATGGCAGATAACTGGTCAATTACGATACTTAATTCAATAGTCGTAAGACCTGTTTTAAACCAGAGTAAATGTTCAGATTGTGCCTTACCGTTGGTCATCACCCAATAAAACACCGCACAAGAAATAAGGAATGAAGTAAAAATAGCCCCTATTGAAACATAGGAACTTAAATCCTTATTCTTTCGAGTAAAGAATACAATTATAGGTACTGCCAGTAAAGGTAGGGTTGGTACCCACCAGGTATATGAAAGCATGTTATTAATAACCCTCCTTTTTTCGATAGTTGTATTTCATCTTTTAATTTCAACCTCTACTAAACCTTTTTTAGTCCAGATTACTCCATTAATTCGAGTTAGCAAATCCATTCCTATGACACCTCTTGCTATTCTATTAGGGGGTAAAGTATGAGCAACTACTTTAAAATCATTAAGGAGATTTCCTAAAACTTGAACTCCTGTTACTTTCAAATAAGGTGCAATGATATATCCACTACCAGTAATCAGTCTTACATGTTCTTTTATAGTTGTAAGCTCATAACCTGTTGAAGTTAACACCTCTACTGGAATAATCGTATATGTAGAACCTGTATCGATGAGATATTTTGCAATTCGTACTCCATTATTTCCCATAAGAGCTGCCTTACAGACTAAAAGATTACCTATTTTCTCTAATTGGTATATTTTCTTCTTCATTACTAAAATAATACTGCTACATCTTTAGGGGGCTCTCCTAAATATTCGATAGTAATATTTTTCCCTTTGGTTTTTGCAAGAAGGGAATATATTTCCTCTTCGTCTTTAGAATGAGCAATTACCTTGCCTTCTTTTATATTTAAGTCTTCACCATAGTCTCCAGATTCAATAAGAACCCACTCATCTTTATATTGTTTCTTTATCTCATTTATATTCATAGTTATTGCCTCCATCTGGAGTTTCGTGAATTTTTTATGATTCCTTTTACCTTTAATCTTTGCGTTCTTTGCGGTCGATTTCTTTGCGTTCTTTGCGGTTAAAAAAGGATAAATCGCAAAGGACACAAAGTAGTAACGCAA
>JBFMDD010000096.1:0-2019 GCA_040754115.1 bacterium | reverse complement strand
ATAGGAGGAGACCAATGTCAAGTATTTTTGTTAAAAAATTTGCAGATTTTTTAATGAGTTAAGTATTTATATATCAAGTGGTTAAAGGTATAGAGAAGAGGTCACTTGCCGATTTAAGGATAAAATAGTCCCTGCTAAATAACCTGAAATGGCAGCCTGAAACCAACTATTAGTTCTTATCAATAATAATGGTACTAAACCAATCCAGATTAAATTATCAAGATACGGTATCATACTTAAAGAACATATAATTCCTGTCACTATTGCAGAAAGAAAGTTTTTAATAATCATCTTTTCCTATTGAATCGTAAGATTAGCAGAGGATACAGAGGATGTAAACCGAGGTATATTTCCTCCATAAAAGATGTAGACCTTACCTTTGTTAGCATCAGCCGTTGGTACACTGATTATTAAATCATCTTTATTATCATTATCTTCTTTATTAAGATTCGCTATTGTAATATTCTCTCCTATTCTATCTCCTTCCTTTTCACCTTCAATAATAGCATCTGCACGATGAAGGTGATAGTTTCCACTAATATTTCCACCATAAAATATATAAATCTTGCCTTTATTAGAATTGGCAGAAGGTACTCCAATAATCACATCATCCCTTTTATCTCCATTTAAATCACCTGTAAATACAAACTCACCTACTCTATCTTGTTCATTCTCACCCTCAATAGTAGCATTAGCCCATGTAGGAGATGTTATTCTTCCACTGGAGTCAAGACCTCTTCCATAAAAGATATAAATCTTACCACGATTAGAATTATACGATGGGACACAAATAATCAAATCATCTTTAGCATATCCATCTATATGTGCCTTTATGATATACTCCCCAAATCGCTCATATTTTGCCTGTTCTTGTATTTCTATTGGCTCTATTGGTATCCCAGCACAACCTTCACAGAACCAACTGATAACTATAAATAATAAGATATTCTTTTTGCTTGGTTTTTTAAATTCCATTTTCTTCTCTCCTTTTAACTTTTGTTATCTTTCCAACCATTTAATAACATAATTTCTACTGGCACTATCAAATTGCACCTTTGGTTTACCATTTGATGGGTCACGGATAACAAGAAGAAACCAACCTGGATATGTAGTTGAAAATAACTCCTCTGGAGTCTCTGCTTGAGCATCATACAAGTTGCCATAACTTAAGGCATTCCATTTACCTGATGCTTTATCCCGATATATACAAATTCCATGAGCTGAACCAATAGCTATATGCTGTAATATATACGATTCATACCCATGTTGTCTTAATGCATAAGCCTGAAAGCCCATCTGTTCTACACAATTACCTCTTTTGGTATTGAAGACCTCTTGTGGATTATCATAGTCATCATCATCTTCGTAGTTAAAATAGTTCGTAGTGTACCATGCAGCCTTTTCAGGAGTATCAAGTTTAGCTACTGTTTCTTCAAAATTAGAGTGTTTTACATCTGGAGGATTCTTTAACCAAGGATAATTTATAGGATAAACAGAAGGGTTCATAGGAAGATTTAATTCTTTATCTAAGATATTTTGCATAAGATTTGACTTTTTATCCCCCACCCTGAATTCAAACCCAAATCTATTATCATCCTTTTCTTTACGCCAGAATAAATTTAGATGAGAATTTTCAAATTTTCTCCCCAACATCACCGCGGTGTAGTTTTTTAAAGTGAATAATTCTTTATGTTCTTTACCAAATCGTGTAATGCCTTCTAAATACCAATTATTCATAGTATGAAGGTTAGCTTCTACTCTTCTACCTTGATGAAGATAACCCTCTCTTATAAGACCAAGTTGTAAAGGTTCATAAAATGCGATTCCTATATTTAATTTTTTAGGTAAAGTTGATACCTCATGGTTTTGAATAATAAAAAAAGATAGAGGGATTATCCTTAAATCGGCAAGTGACCTCTTCTCTATACCTTTAACCACTTGATATATAAATACTTAACTCATTAAAAAATCTGCAAATTTTTTAACAAAAATACTTGACATTGGTCTCCTCCTATGCTA
>JBFMDD010000095.1:0-7616 GCA_040754115.1 bacterium | reverse complement strand
AAATGCTTGCGAAGAAAAAAATTTTTTATAGATAAAAGGTGATGGGTTATATGCTGAATTAGATGAGGAAAATCAATGAGTTAGAAGTGTGAATCTATGTGCGAAGAATTTTCATTCTTCAGACCTGCGACCTGTGCTGTGGTAATGCAGAAAAACTTCGATGTGGCACTTACTTTTGCAAAAGCTATTATTGATAGAGTATACTGAACACAGCTTTCTCCAATTTCTAATTTCATATCCATTTTTTAACTGCAAGCTTTCACGCTAAAGTGAGCCGTTTCTAAAATCGCAATTTGTAAGGGTGTTGAGTATAGAATATTATCACATTATTCAACCATCTTTTTAAGCTCATTTAACTTATTAATTGCATCAATGGGAGTCATCTTGTTTAAATCAAGCGTTTTTAATTCATCTACTACCTTATGAGATTGTGGTTCAAATAGTGTCAATTGGACAGGTTTTTGTGGTAGCTCATGTGGTTTAATAGTAGATAATTTAGGGGTGCCTTCTCCTGCAATACTACTCATCTCAAGGCTACTTAATATTTCTGTAGCCCGTGTTATAACCTCTTGCGGTAATCCAGCCAATTCTGCTACATGAATACCATAGCTTCTATCTGTTCCACCCTTAACTATCTTTCGTAAGAATATTATCTTATCATTCCATTCTTTAACCGCAATGTTATAATTTTTTACCTTTTCTAATGCAAATTCCAACTCGGTCAATTCATGGTAATGAGTGGCAAATAGAGTTCGTGCTTGCACATGTGGATTATTATGAATATACTCAGCTACTGCCCAGGCAATACTCACTCCATCAAAAGTACTTGTCCCACGGCCTACTTCATCTAAGATAATCAAGCTTTTAGGAGTAGAGTTATTCAATATATTTGCTGTTTCTATCATCTCAATCATAAATGTACTTTGTCCTTTAACCAATTCATCAGATGCTCCCACTCGTGTAAATATTCTATCTACAATACCAATGATAGCCTTATTTGCGGGTATAAAACTACCCGTTTGAGCCATCAATACAATTAAAGCCACCTGACGAATATAAGTTGATTTTCCTGCCATATTTGGTCCTGTAATGATTAATATCTGCTCAGTATTAGAATCAATAAAGGTATCATTTGGCACAAACCGCTCCCCTACAAGTACCTTTTCTACTACCGGATGTCTGCCATCTTTGATTGAGATTATATTTTCATTATTAATCTCTGGCATGATATAATCATTTTCTACCGATACTTGTGCTAAAGATAATAGTACATCTAATAATGCAATTGCATCTGCTATTTTTTGAATTCTCTTAACCTCTGCAATTATTTGTGTCCTTACCTTTAAAAATATCTCATACTCAATTTCTACAATTTTATCCTGTGCAGTTAGAATTTTAACCTCCCATTCTTTCAACTGTGGTGTAATAAATCGTTCTGCATTAGTGAGAGTTTGCTTACGAATATAATCCTGTGGGACAAGATGTAAATTAGGTTTAGTAACCTCAATGTAATATCCAAAGACTTTATTATATCCAACCTTTAGGGAGTTAATTTTAGTGCGTTTAATCTCTTCCTGCTGAAGATTAACTATCCAATCTTTAGCATGTTTACTTAGATTTCGTAAATCATCTAATTCCTGGAAATAACCTGCCTTGATTAATCCACCATCTCGTAAGGATAAGGGAGGGGAGTCCTCTATTACCTTTTCAATTAATTCTGTAATATCTCTTAAATCCTCTAAATCGCCTTCTATATCTTTTATAATTTTAGAATTAAGTGAATTTAATTTACCCTTTATACCGGGTATCATTTTTAACGATTCTTTTAATGCTACTAAGTCTCTTGCATTTGCCAGATTAGTATCTAATCTACTGATAAGTCGTTCGATGTCATGAATGTTTTTTAGTGCGTGAAATAATTCACTTCGTAAAGTAGTGGAATCAACAAGTTCTGCAATTCCTTGCTGGCGATAGACTATCTTTTCTACATTTATTAATGGTTGTTGTAACCAACTTCGAAGTAATCTACCACCCATAGCTGTGCTTGTTTTATCTAAAACCCAGATAAGTGAGCCTGATTTTTCACCACTGCGGATAGTTTTAGTCAATTCCAGATTTCTTAATGTAGCTTGATCTAATATCATAAAATCAGAGGTAGAGTAAGGTGTTATTTTATTGACATAAGTTAGTGTTGAGCGTTGAGTTTCTTTAAGATAATGAACAATGGCTCCAGAAGCACCTATTCCAATGTGAAGATTTTCACAACCAAAACCCTCCAGAGATGAAGTGCCAAAAAGCTCACATAAGGTATTAAATCCTGTTGAGTAATTAAATACCCAATCATCCTGGAAGGTAATAGTTACATCTTGTAATTTTGCTACAAATTCATCTTCCTGTAATGCACTTGGAATAAGACATTCCTGAGGTGTAATTCTTGTTAATTCAGTTAATAATTCTGTAAAAGATGATAATTCTGTTACTCTAAATTCACCCGTTGATGGGTCGATAAACGAAAAGCCAAATTTGTCATTATTTTTATTAATTGCAGCTAAATAGTTATGAACCTTATCTTCTAATAACGCTGGATTAAGTACTGTGCCTGGTGTAATAGTGCGTATTATCTCTCTTTTGACTATTCCTTTTGCTGTTTTTGGGTCTTCTACCTGTTCGCAAATAGCTACTTTTTTACCTGCCTTTATTAGCCTCGAAATATATCCGTCTGCTGAATGGTAAGGAACACCTGCTAAAGGAACCTTATTGCCTTTTCCACTTTCTCGTGATGTAAGTGTAATACCTAATATCTTCGAGGCAGTCTTGGCATCATCAAAAAACATCTCATAAAAATCGCCTAATCGAAAGAACAAAATAGTATCTTTCATCTTCTGTTTTATTTGCAAGTATTGCTGCATCATAGGGGTTATCTGGTTCATGTTACTATACCTTTATAGTTACCTTAACTCTTTATTATACTCCATATCAAACCACATTGCAAAAAACAATGCCTGAAAGCCTGATATTAGAAGTAAAACACAAAACATTAAAATAGTAAGACTGATGTATCCTTTAACTACGACAATGGCTATTCCTAATGATATACCAGCAGGTAGTAATGTAAATGCCATTAAATAAAAGAAAATCAATGGATGAAAATCTCTAATTATATACTTTTGAAATAATCTGTACCAAAATAATTTGAATAAGAGAAATGAAAGTGTAAATATTGTCGTCCATACTTTTATTCCAGATTTCTCACCGATATTATAGATAGGATTGACAGGAATATCCTTTACCTTAAAATTATAAATATTTAATTTTACTAACATATCATTTGGCATACCATATCTTTTATATATTTTATCCAGATTTAACATTTTTAGGACATTGGAGGTTGTAGCAGTATATCCACTTTGTGAATCGACTACATGCCAATATCCAGAGGCTATCTTTGTGAGTAAAGAGAGTAGGGAATTACCTAAGTAACGAATTTTGGGGATAATCTGCCATGCGTTTCCTGTAAGTAGTCGATTGCCTTTAGTATAATCTACATTACCTGTGGCTACTGGCTCAATTAATTTCATCAGGTCGTTGGGGTCCATTTGCCCATCTCCTGCCATAACTACAGCAATATCAAGTCCTTCATTTAATACCTGTTTATACCCACTTACAATAGCCCCTCCAACACCTTGATTTTTATCATGTTGAATCAAAAACAATCTATTCTCTTGATTGTTTTGGTATCCTTTGACTATATCTCCAGTGTTATCAGTACTTGCATCATCTACCACAATTATTCTGTCTACAAATTCAGGGATAGTTTCAATTACTTTACCAATCAATTTCTCTTCATTATATGCAGGAACGATAACACCTATTTTAGCAGATTTATACATAATTTCCTCCTTACTCCCAAACAAATTCCATGTTTATCTCTATATTCCTCTTATCTCCTTATCCCCTTTTTTACACTTTTGATGTATAACCTGAACGGTTACATTTATCCTCTGAAAATACCTACACTTCTTTTCTCTGTCATTGCGAGCGATAGCGAAGCAATCTCGCTGGATTGCTTCGTCGCTCTGCTCCTTGCTCCTTGCTCCTCGCTCCTCGCAATGACATTTTCATTCTTCTTTGTGCCCCAAAGGGGCATGTATGTTTCTTCTCTTAATCCCCAAGATACTCAAAAAGAACGATGAGAATATTATTTGAATACCAATTACCATAAAAGTTAGTGCTACTAATCCAGTTTGTACTTCACTTAAAGGCCCAAAATTACTTAAAATCCATCGAACTAAGATATAAATGTTTATCCCTAATCCAAATAATGTTACTAAAGTGCCCACAATTAAACCTCTTTCTAAATTAAAATACCCGAAAAACCACTCGATAAATCTATCACTTTCTTCAAAATGTTCAGTTAGAGAATAGCTTTTGGCATATAATCCCAGGTTAATAATTTGAAAACCTAAGATAGCTAATAAACTACCTAAAACCATGTAATGAGCACCAAAATATAGATTTCCTATTTTGAGTGGACCTGGGAGTAAGATAAGTAAAAAGACTAACCCAATAAAAAACATTGTCATTCCGGGTATTAAGAACAGATATGTAGGAGAGTATAGTAGCATAAATCTAAGATGTCGCCAACCATCTCTAAAGGAATCAAGTTTTGATTCCCCTTGTCTGGGATGATATGTAATAGGTATTTCTTTAATCTTAAGTTTGGTTTTTAAAGCCTTAATGACCATCTCAGATGCAAATTCCATTCCTATAGTTTTAAGGTCCATTTTTTTATATGCCTCTTTAGTAACCGCTCGCATACCACAATGTGCATCAGATATTTTAGCACCAAAAAATAGATTTAAAATCCATGTAAGTATTGGATTACCAATATATTGATGAGACCAGGGCATTGCACCTTCTAAAATTTTACCCTTAAATCGACTACCAATGCAAAATTCATATCCTTGCCTAAGATAAGCTAAAAACCTCCCTATTTCTTGTAAGTCATAAGTATTATCCGCATCAGCCATGATGATATATTCCCCGTTAGCTTTTTCCAATCCCATCAAATAGGCACTACCATAACCTTTAACAGGTTGATATACTACTTTAGCATCAAGAGAACTGGCAATATTAGCTGAATTATCTGTAGACCCGTTATCAACTACAATTACCTCTCCATCTATACCTTCATCTTTAAAGTAATCAAAAGCCTTTTTAATGCAAATACCAATGGTTTTTTCTTCATTTAAACATGGCATAATTACGGATACTTCCATTATTTTTTCACTCCTTTAACAAATTCTACCATAAGAATTCTATTTTGTCAATTTAAAGTATTTTTCTATTGACATTTTGTGCATAGATGGAATATAATAGGTAAGCGTGGGATGGTTCACTATTGTTTGAAAGTTTGCGGTTAGAAAAGGGAGTGGAAATTGAAAGGTAGAAATTAGAAATTGGAAATTAGAAAATTGGCATAGAATTAGAAGTTTTTCTTTCCATTTTCGAATTTCGAATTTCCAATTTCATACAGATAGATATCCGAAAGAATTCACAGGAAATTGCCCGAAAATGAACCATCCCGTAAGCGTTGCGATGTCAGCATTTAGCCAATGCTGGGAAAACACCTGAATGCTTACTATAACAGGAGAAGATAATTATACCAGAAAGGGGATTGGATAGGAATTCAATGGTTTTGTATGGTAAAAATTCTGTCTGTGAAAGGCTGAAAACAAATCCTAAAAGTATAAATAAGATATTCTTGCAGGATAATTTTAATGTGCCAGAGATAGAAAAATTAATAGAATTAAATAATATTCCTACACAGCGATTATCACTCAAGGAATTAGTCAAAATCAAACATGGAGAAAACCTTCAAGGGATAATTGCCAGAGTATCTAAGTTTGAATATACCCCTTTTGAGGATTTGTTAAATCGAGCTAAAAACAAGCAGTTGACGCTTATTTTTTTAGATAGAATATATGACCCTCAAAACTTAGGAGCTATTATTCGGACTGTGGCATGTTTTGGTGGATTTGCTATTATTATTCCTAAATTTGAGGCTTGTGAAGTTAATGAAACGGTTTTACATATAGCATCAGGTGGTGAAAATTACATCTTGGTGTCAATGGTATCCAATCTTTCCCATGCTATAACTGCTGCAAAGGAAAGTGGGTATTGGATTATGGGTACGCAAGTGGGTGACGAGGCTGAGGATATAAATGAAGTTTCATTCCCTTTTCCATTAGGATTTGTTTTAGGTTCTGAAGGGAAAGGGATTCGTTATGGAGTACGAAAACACCTCGATATGAAAGTAGGTATTCCTATGAAAGGGGCGAAACTTTCATTTAATGTCGTAATAGCCTGTGCTATCTTTTGCCATGAGATAGTTAAACAAAGAAGGGATGAAGATAAATTAACCAGCTAACAAGCTAACAATAGAACTACTCTACCCAGCACAATTGCAATGTGCAGGGTTAGCTTCAGCGATTGATAATAATTAAAAGGCACTTGGAATCGACCGTAGAGTGTGATATAATAACTATGAGTTTATCGCTTTAACCACACCAGTGAATATATAGTGAATATATGTTTAACTTTCTCCTCTGAGAGGTCACGATGACCTCCCGAGACATACATTCACTGTATCGGGCACCCTCTGGGTGTGGAAGGTGCTCACGACCCACTTCGTGGGTGCCCCCCCGTCTCCAGCATTGCCCTATCCTCCTCCCAGGGGAGAAAGATAAGAGATTCACTACTATATTATAGCCTTTTCTTTGGCTTGCGTCAAGTATTATTTTCATAAGCATTAGGTTTAATTACCTATTCTAATAAATTATGGAGGGACATATCTCTTATCTCCCTCTTTAAGGTCGATTTAGAAAATTGGTAAGCGTTCAGGTGTAAGTAATGGAAAATGGAATTCGTTAGAATGTTGCTTTAGCAAAAAAGTAGGGGAAAAGGGGAAAAATATTAAAGAATTTGGAACGGTTCACTTTTGTTTGAAAGCTTGCAGAAAGAAAAGAGAGTTGAAATTGGGAATTCGAAATTAGAAATTAGAAATTAGGGAGAGAAGTAAAAGCCCAATTTCTAATTTCCAATTTCAATTTTCTGTGGACGCTTACAAATAAATATCCGAAAGAAATCATAGGAAAAACGTAAAATGAGCCGTTCCAAGAATTTCATTTCAAATTTTAATTTTCAGTAATCAGTATGTTCACTGCTTACTGCTGACTGTTCACTGCTCACTGCTCACTGAGTATACTGAACATGCTTTTCTTTCAAAATGTGGAGTGCGAAAGCTTGCTTTCGCTTTGGACGGCGAGAGCTTACTTGCGCTTTGCTCAAAGCGGTAGCAAGCTACCGCACTCCAAAAAGTGGAACTTACTTTTGCAAAGACTATAATGTGGGAACGACCAGAGCAACTATCAAATCCCGCTACATAAAAGTCAACTACTACCGACTGGAAGTCGGTAGCTTGTAGGTGGTAGGTGGTAGTTGTAGCTGATATAGGTCGGCTAAAGCCGACTAAACTAAAAAGTTACGGTGTGATTTGAAAGTCATCGTCTTTTTGTTCAATCTCTTGATGTTCAAGATACTCCATGATGACTTCA
>JBFMDD010000094.1:0-3931 GCA_040754115.1 bacterium | reverse complement strand
AATGAATTTCCATAAATTTTTGCTTCGCAACATTCTTCGAATTCCACCAATTTCAATTTATTTCTATCTTGCATTGTGTGATTTAACTCTCTTAAAAACTGATACATGAGTCTTTATTATTCTAACCATACAGCTCGCAATTTTTCCTAAGTTAGTGCCATTCGGAACATAATACTAAATTTTAGGGCAAAAGAATAATTTAGTATTGTGTTCCCAGAATTGGAATTCAATTTACTTATCTGGAATAAATACTATTATTATTTCATAACAAGGGAAAAGATAACATAAATTTTCTTCATAGAATTCTTGTAGTATTCTGTGCGAATTAATTATCAATTCAAATAATTTCTTAATCAGACGTCTTCCCTTAAAAGGAGATCTAAATACCATCCTTTGAGATATAATTTTTATTCTTATGTCAGTGTAAAAATTAGGGACATTTCTTTTTAACTGATACTTTTCATCAACAAAATAATAAAAGGTGTATAACCCAAAAAATCTACTGTGTGTATAATCAGAATAGAAATATGGATTCGAGAAATGTGGTACAGCAATATATGCCTTACCGGTTTTTTTAAGAACTCGGACAATCTCTCTTATTAAACCCTCGAAATTAGCAATATGCTCAAGAAAATGATAAGCATGAATCTCATCCACAGAATTGTCTGGTAAAAAGGGTAATCCTTCTTCTAAATTTGTCACTATATCAATATTTGGAAGGTCTATTTTATCAATACCGATTCTTCCCTCTTTCTTAGAATTGCCACATCCCAATTCAATAATTATTGGTTTATTGCTATTAATTATTTTCTCTAAGTCAATTTTGATTGTAGGTTTCATTTTTTCAACTGATAGAAAGTAGTTAACACCAAAGTATCTGGATGTTTACAATTTATTTTACCACTTTGATTTTACCACTTTGATTGTTTTTAATGTGTGGTCTTCAGGACCATTAAATCGCATTCCAGCTTTCGCTTCAAGGTTAATATAATCAATGATTTCTTTAGATATTCTCTCGCCGGGTAAAAGTAGCGGGATTCCTGGAGGGAAAGGAACAATTAACTCAGCGGAGATTTCTCCTACACAGTGAGTTAATTCTACAGCTTTTTGCTTAACAAATACAGCATCATGTGGAGTTAAAACTTGTTGAGGTAAATTGTGGAAAAGATTTATCAGCCAACCATATTTTTTAGATATTTTTTCTGTCTTTTTAGAGGTAAGTTCCTTTAAGCAAGAGAGGAGATAATCTATATCTTGCTCAGTATCTCCTATACTTATAATTACTACAATATTAAATAAATCTGACATCTCTATTTTAATTTTATATTCTTCTTGAAGTATCCGTTCTATTTCGTAACCTGTATATCCTTTTTCTTTCACAGTAATTGTTAATCGAGTAGGGTCTATATCGTAAACCCCTGGTTTACCAATCAATTCTTTACCAAAACAATACAAGTCTGGAATTTTATTTATTTGGTCTCTTGCCTTTGTGGCTAATTTGATTGTCTTTGTTAATAAATCTTTTCCTTCAGTAGCCATCTGCATCCTGGCACAATCAAGAGAGGCTCTTAAAATGCAAGAAGGGCTTGTCGTCTGAATTAAACTAAGGATTGATTTGACTCGGGCAGAATTTATTCGGTTGGTTTTAATATGAAGCATAGAGGACTGGGTCATTCCTGAAAGAAGTTTATGGGTACTGTTAACCCACATATCTGCTCCTGATTCCATAGCAGAAGTAGGAAGCAAAGGATGGAATTTAAAATGGGCACCCCATGCCTCATCAACTAAAAATAACTTATCATAAGAATGAGTAATTTGTGCTATTCTTTCTATATCTGTGGTTAATCCATAATAAGTGGGATTCACTATAATTACTGCTTTTGAGTCAGGATGTTTTTTTATCGCCTCCTCTACATCTTCTGGCTCAATATTATAAGGGATGTGTAACTCCTCATCCATCTCACAAGGTATAAACACAGGTACTGCACCTGCTAATATGATTCCTGAGATAATGGATTTATGAGCATTACGGGGAACAATAATCTTATCTCCATAACTACATACTGATAAAATCATTACATGAATGCCACTGGTAGTACCGTTGACGAGGAAGAAAGAATTATCTGCTCCATAGGCTTGTGCTGCCAACGCTTCTGCATCTCTCAAAACCTCCTCATAATTTTCAATATCATCTACATCTAAATCTAATTTAAGTACTTCTTCCCCTACAAATTTACGAAATTTGTCAGCAGCACCTTTTCCTTGTTTATGTCCAGGGGTATGAAAAGGAACGGTTTCATTCCTTACATATTTAATCATGGCATCAAAATATGGAGTATGATATTGTGTTAACATCTTATTGTTACCCTTTTATTCATTTTTAAAATTCCAGATTAAATCTTTTGATTTAAATATTCCGTATGGAGATTCATTTGAAATAATGGATTTAACAAATTCTGGTAAAATAAAGCATGCTTGATGAATTTTAGAATTATAATATTTAAAATTTAATTTCCTTTCATTAATTCTTTTTTCAATCTCTTCGATTTTTATTTCATCAAGCCTAAACATTTTTGACCCAATAGTAAAACTCCAATATATTCCAGGATAAGTTGGTATAATGGCAGTGTAAACCTGTACAATGGGAAATACTGCCTTCATATTGTTGACTATCCTCTGAATCATAGTAGGCTGAAATATAGGAGAGCCACTTTGTGTAACTATAAGCCCATCCTCATTTAAGTGCTCAGCTGCATTTTGATAAAATTGCGTAGTAAACAGTTTTACTGCCTCTCCAATTGGGTCGGTTGAATCTACTAATATTATATCATAATGTTCTTTACTATTTTGTAGAGTTATAGCTGCTTCATCAAATATTAAATTTACTCGTCTGTCTGAATATAAATTTTTTGCCACATCCAGATATTTTTCACATGTAGAAACCACATCTTTGTCTAACTCAACCATAGTTACTTTCTCGACTGGGTGTCGTAAAACCTCACGCAAAGTACATCCATCTCCACCTCCAACTATATAAACAGAGACTGGATTGGGATGTGTTAGAAGTGCTATATTAACCAACATCTCATGATAAATAAATTCATCTATTTCACTCAATTGAACGATGTCATCTAAAAGAAGCATCCTACCAAACTGATAGGATTCTACAATTTTAATATTTTGATACTCAGATTGTCTTTCATATAAGATATTTTTAATCTTGTAACTTGGGGCATAATATGGAGTAGCAAAATCTTTAATCCAACCCTCACACATTTCCTCACACATTTTATATCTCCTATATTTTTTATTTGTACCTTAGAGGAGTACCAGTGATTTTTAAAGTTCCTCTTTTAATTTCATGCAATGTAAAATTTTTTGCCTCTAATTCTTTAACAAGAAAATCTACTGCTTTCTCTGGGTTAATCGTAATTCCACAAGTAAATATATCACAGGCGGCATAATTATATTCAGGCCAGGTATGAATTGACAGGTGAGATTCGGCTATCATTACTACTACACTTACACCAATTGGTGAAAACTTATGTGAAGAAGTATTAAGCACTGTAGCTCCACAAATATTAGCAGCACAGATTAGTATCTCTTTTACCTTCTTTTCATCATCTAATATATCTTTATTACATTCATATAATTCTACAAGTAAATGTTGTCCTAAAGCCTCCATTTTATTCACCTATTAGTCAGATATTAGATTAGTTATCCATTAACCTCTGTTGTTCAACTTTACATACTTTACAATAAAAGAGGAAAAATGTCAACAAAAAAATTAAGTTATTTAAAAATTAATCTGAAAAAATCTCTCACTTACTTGAGCCAATCTGGTATGCAAGTTGAGCCTTTTGACTGGCTTGTGGTAGAAGAGCTTCAGCTACAAGAATGGGTTTTTCAAATTGCTTATTTTTAAATGTGT
>JBFMDD010000093.1:0-2116 GCA_040754115.1 bacterium | reverse complement strand
CCCCTTGTTCATTTAGCCACAATAGCCCCTTCTTCTCGTTAATCTCTTTGATAACAGTAACCATCTCTACCTTAACAGGTTCGGTTAATTCAATTGTGCCATCAGGTGCTATAGTATAATTGACTTTGAAATACTCGGTCTGTCCAAATAAGTCATCATACCTACTACAAATCACATAATCATCGAATAACGCCTCTACATAGGTATTCTTTGCTTGCTTTTGCAAGGCATCTTGTATCTTGTTCTTTTTATCTTCGTAGCTTCCTGAGATATTACCCCACCATTCATTCAGCTCTTTTTCTATTCCCATCAACTTTGTTTCATTTTCTGCACTATTTTCTGCTTTTGCATCCGCTAATAATTCAGCTACTAAATCCTGTATCTTTCTCAATCGTTCCTCATCCGCTTTAGCATTCCTTTTCCCTACTTCATTCTTAATCTGTTCTATTTTAGTATTGATACTTTCTTTTATTGTTTGCATTTTAGTTACCTCATTGCTTCCTTTTAGTGGTGTGCCACATTTGGGACAATTAATATCATTACAGGGAATACTTCTATTGTGTTCTTCCCAATATCCGCAAGAATCACATACGCAATACTTTGCTCCTCCAATGCCTTGTGTTGGACCATCAACTCCTTTACCCTGTCCAAGAGCTTCATTCTTAATCCATTTGCCATCTTTATCTTGATGATATTGCTTTTTAACCGCCGCCCAAGCTATCGCAAAAGCGTAGCCCTCTCTATCTTGCTTTGTTTTATCCTTATCCCAATTCTCATACGCACTATTATATGCAGCTATCCAGATGTCTCTGGCACCAGCTGGTAAATCTTCTATTGCTGATGGATAATTCGATTTATTTTTATACGGCATAATTACACCCTGCGTAAAGATTTAATCTTTTTTGAATAGTTCTTTTATTAATATTTAATAATTTTTCTATTTTATTAGGACTTAATCCCTTTTTATATAATGATAATATTTCTTTTATAGGTAATTTTCTCCAACAAGGATGCTTTTCACCTTTTCGTTCTTTCATCCAATCCATTTTACCAGTAGCCCACATTTCTTTAGCTATCTTCTGCATTATTTTCCTGCTTTCTTCAGAACGAAAACGAGAGTGTTTACTTTTATGTTCTGATGATAACATAATCTCTAAATTTTCTATTCTATTATCATCTTTTTTACCATTAATATGATGTATTTCATATCCTTGAGGTATTTTCCCATAATTTTTTTCCCAAACTACTCGATGTTCATATTTTTTCCTATTTACTTTATCATTTAATTGAATATATCCAGATTGAAGTTTATATGGCATAACTGTTCATCCCCCTTTTGGATTTTCAGGCGGGGCGGAATAAATAAAAAGGGTATTTATTCTTTCACCTTTCAATTCAGGCTACAGGCTTAAGTCCTGTCCCCGCCAATATTTATTCTTTAATTCCTCAATGGCAGAATAAGAAAAAGAGATGGAAAAGAGGTATTATTTTTACTCTTATATCCACTGTCCGAATATCCACAAGAATCACATATTACTATTCATCTTCCTCTTTTTTTGGGGGTGCTATTATTACTTTGAGTTTGCGTATATGCTCTAAATCTCCTTTCATCTCTAACAATTCTCTATCTCCATCCATGCTTATCTTTTCCCCTATCGTTCCTATTATTTCAATATGGTCTCCCCTGTCAACGAAAATTTCTCCATCTGTAGGTAAAACAGGTTCTTCCTTTAACAGCTTATTCAAATCCTCCTCATCTATCTCTATTTCATCACCCAAATCATAATCCTTTCCCAAAATCGGATGAAAAACCGTATCCTCCTTGGTCGACTCCAACCAGAAAGAGCAGTTGTCTTTTTCTCGTAAAAGCCGGTAAATAAATTTATCTCCACCCCTTCAAATTTTTCCCATTTAAAATCCTTAAAGGCTTGTACTACTCTAAATTTTTCCTTTATCATTTTTTCTTAATTCTGCCAAACGATTTTACTTCCAGTATCGAATAACATTATCTTATTTTCTGTATCTATTGAGATTAACTGTCCTAACTCGGACACATTAATCCCTGAATTAGTTTTATTATAGCAAGTTACAGATGAGCCTATCGGTGGAATGATTA
>JBFMDD010000092.1:0-3919 GCA_040754115.1 bacterium | reverse complement strand
TGAACACTCTCGGATAAAATTGAGCGTTGATTTTATTAGCCTTTCCGAGCAGATAATTCCTTCTTCACCCCCACCGAAGGAACAAGGATCAAGGTGCAAGGAACAAGATTACTCTACCTTGCTCCTTGAACCTTATTTTTATCCGAGAGGCTTCACCTTATCATAATTTCAACTCTTTAATAATCAAACATCCTATGACGATTTTACCTCTTTAGGTCTTAATTGAGGAAATAATACTACCTCGCGAATGGAAGTAGAGTTAGTCAACAGCATGATTAATCTATCTATCCCTATCCCCAATCCCCCACAAGGTGGCAGACCATATTCTAATGCCTGGATATAATCTTCATCTATTTTATCTGGATTTTGCTCCTGAAATCGCTTTTTTTGCTCAATTGGGTCATTTAGCTCTGAATAGGCATTGCCCAGCTCTTGAGCACCAATGAAAAGCTCAAATCGCTCTACCAAGTCTGGATTATCTTGTTTTTGCTTTGCTAAAGGAGATAGTATCTTCGGGTAGTCCATAATAAAAGTTGGCTGGATTAAATTTGGCTCAACATGCTTATCTAAAATCTCCTTTAAAATATCACCTAAAGTTCTTTCTTTATCATCGATTATTTTTCTTACATCCTCCAATTTTTCAATCTTTACCCCAGTATATTTTGAAATAGCCTCATAAACCGTAATCCTTTGAAAAGGGGTAGTCAGGTCTATTTCTTTATCTTGATATGTGATTTTTAGTCTACCAAATAACTTATCAACCACATAACAGATAAGTTCTTCAGTTAATCTCATCATATCATTATAATCTGCATAAGCCTGATAGACTTCTATCATAGTAAACTCTGGATTATGTCGAGTAGAGATACCCTCATTTCTAAAATTGCGGTTTAGTTCATAAACCCGCTCTAATCCCCCTACAACTAATCTTTTAAGGTAAAGCTCAGGTGCCACTCGCAGGTAAAGGTCAATTCCTAAGGCATTATGATGAGTAACAAAAGGTTTTGCCTCTGCACCGCCTGGTATAGATTGCATCATAGGGGTTTCTACTTCCAAAAAATCCTGGTTGTCAAGAAATTCCTTCATCAACTTAATAATTTTAGTGCGACAGATAAATAAATTTCTTACCTCATCATTAACTATCAAATCCACATATCGTTCTCGATACCGCAATTCGATATCTTTTAGTCCATACCATTCCTTTGGCAAAGGTCTTAATGACTTAGATAAAAAGGTAAACTCTTCAACCAAAATAGTTATCTCACCCATTTTGGTTTTAAATACTTTGCCTTTTACACCGATAAAATCACCTATATCAAGCTCTTTAAATAGTACAAAGTTATCATCCCCTAATATATCCTTGCGGGCATAAATTTGAATCTTACCTTTGGCATCTTTAAGATGTGCAAAAACACTTCTCCCATGCTCTCGAACAGCAATCAATCTACCAGCACTACTTACCTTTTCCTCACTACCTTCTTTGAATTCCTCGATAATTTGCTGGCTTGTATGAGTTACCTCATATCTTTGTCCAAAAGGCAAAATACCTTTTTCTTTCCAATATGCCAATTTCTGTCTTCTAAACTGAAGTAATTCACTACTTTCTTCCATTTAATCTCTCCGAGAAATTCTTTCTTTCATCTTGCATTTTGATATTTGGCGGCGGGGGGTACCCACGAAGTGGGTCGCACAAAGTGGGTCGTGCATTTTGCATTGAACTATATCTTTATAGGCTACAAATATATCATAGATAATATCAAATGTCAAGATTTTTGTTTGGTTGACATGGCACTAACAAAAATCGTAAGCGTTCAGGTGTAAGTAAGGGAAAATGGAAAAGTAGGGGAAAAGGGGAAAATATTAAAGAATTTCATCTCAAATTTTAATTTTCAGTGATCAGTATGTTCACTGCTTACTGCTGACTGTTCACTGTTCACTGAGTATACTGAACATACTTTTCTCTCAAAATATGGAGTGTGAAAGCTTGCTTTCGCTTTGGACGGCAAGAGCTTGCTTGGGCTTTGCTCAAAGCGCAAGCAAGCTACCGCACTCCAAAAAGAGAAACTTAGTTTTGCAAAGACTATAATGTGGGAACGACCAGAACAACTATCAAATCCCTCTACATAAAAATAAATTTCCCATTTTCCCACTATTTCCCCTTTTCCCTTCATTACACCCTGAACGGTTACCTTTTTTTAATCTTAATTTGAATAGGAGTTGCCTTTAAATTGAGTTCTTTTCGGATTTGATTTTGTAAATATTTCTTATACGAGGTTGAAATTAATCCTGTATCATTTACAAATAGGAGAAAAGAAGGAGGGGATGTTTTAACCTGTGTGCTATAATAAATCTTTAAACTTTTACCTTTTATGGTTGGTGGCTTCCTTTTAGAATAAGCTAAGTTGATAATATTGTTTAAAGTAGAAGTACTGACCCATTTTTTATGTTCTTGATGTACTTGCTCTATTAATCTTAGCAATTTACCTATTCCTTGTTTTGTAATTGCAGAAGTAAATATAGCGGGAAGATATTTTTTATAAGGTATTTTCTTTTGAATATATTTTTTATATTCTTCAAGTGTTGTTCGATTTTTATCTTTTACTAAATCCCATTTATTTACAACAATAATTCCTGCAGAGCCTGCTTCTTCCATATGTAGGGCAATTTTTTTATCTTGTGCAGAAACTCCCTCTATAGCATCAATGATAAGTAGAACTACTTCGGCTCTTTTTATACTCTTAATTGCCTGGACCACACTATAATATTCTAATGCCTTATTTACCTTACTTTTTTTGCGAATTCCGGCGGTATCAATAAATAGGAACTGACTTTTGCCCTTTTTAAATAAAGTATCTATTGCATCTCTTGTCGTACCAGGGAACTCATCTACAATTACCCGCTCCTGACCTAAAATAGCATTTAAAATAGACGATTTGCCAACATTGGGTTTTCCTACTATGGCTACTGAAATAGGTAAGATTTGTTCTTCTTCAACCTGATATGGTAAAATGTGAGTTATTACTTTGTCTAATAAGGTATCAATATTTTTACCATGAGAGGCAGAAATAGGAATGGGGTCACCCAGCCCTAATCTATAAAAATCTGCCAATGCCTCCTCTTTGAAGACATTATCTATTTTATTAATAACTAATAGTGTATTTTTTTGTGTTTTTAACAAAAGCAGTCCTACATCTGTATCCTGCCATGTTAGTCCTTCTCTACCATCACATAAAAATAATATTAAATCCGCCTCTGAAATAGCAGATTCTACCTGGTTTTTTATTAAAGTAAGTAATTTCCCTTGTATGGGATAACCTATTCCGCCGGTATCAATAAGTTTAAACTCAATTCCTTGCCAGGACGCCTCTGCATAATTTTTATCCCGGGTAACACCAGGTGTAGAATCAACTATTGCCTTTTTACTACCAATTAGTCGATTAAAAAGGGTTGATTTACCCACATTGGGTCTGCCAACAATAGCTACTACTGGTTTGTTCATTTTATAGTCATCCCTTTAATTATACTTGAAGAGGGCATAATTTACGATTCTATATCTGATTAGGTTGTCAGGTTCAAGGTTCAAAGGTTCAAGGTTAGAAAGCTAACCCTTCAACCGTGAACCATGGAACTGAGAATCTAAGTTATAAAAATCACAGATTATGCCCGTGTTGAGTATATCTCTGTGGTGTATTTTCTCTAATGCTTCTTTATCCATCTCCTCTGTCAATCTAACCATCTCTTTATTTTAGTATACTATATAACTTTACGCTTTGTCAATAAATTTTAAGTAAGCCAGAAATTCCCCAACTTATCTTCCGACGAAGAATAGAGGATTAAGTGGGATTCAAATAATAAAACTTCCCCCTTTCCCCCAAAATTCTTCATTTTGGTTGATTTAGTGTTAATTTTTTTGGAATTC